>JAAENK010000284.1 GCA_024224415.1 Gammaproteobacteria bacterium
ATTTTTACGGAGGTTGCAGGATGCAGGCGGGAAAAGGGCAAGAAAAAGGGCGCATTGACGCCCTTGATATAGAAACAGGATTATTTCCCCAAGCCCTGACCGACATGTTTGGATTCGATCAGTTCGATTTTATAGCCGTCCGGATCTTCCACAAAAGCGATAACAGTAGAACCGCCTTTCACTGGACCCGCTTCACGCGTCACGTTGCCACCTGCGTTACGAATGTCTTCGCAAGTCTGTGCCACGTTATCGACACCTAAAGCGATATGGCCATAAGCGGTGCCCAGATCGTAGCTGTCAACATCCCAATTGTAGGTCAGTTCTATTACGGCACCTTCACTTTCATCGGTATAACCCACGAAGGCCAGCGAATATTTGTATTCGGTATTTTCGCTGGTACGCAGCAGACGCATACCGAGAACATCAGTGTAGAAATTGATTGAGCGTTGCAGGTCGCCGACGCGGAGCATGGTGTGAAGTAATCGCATAGTGTCCTCTGATTGCAGGGGTAAGTAATGAATAACAG
>JAAENK010000285.1 GCA_024224415.1 Gammaproteobacteria bacterium
TAATTCTAAATCCATCGATTTTCATAAGTTGGCCGTACAGCATAGAGAGGGCAATCAACCCAATGATTATGCCAACGCCAAATTTACGGGAAAAATCAGAAATCTGGATTAATAATTGAGTAATCCAGGGTAACTCCTGGTCGAAACCCTCGAACACCTGAACAATTTGCGGTACCACAAAAATCAATAGTACCGATACCAATCCGATTGCGACCACACTGAGTAAAATAGGGTACACAAGCGCCAATGTGGTTTTTTGCTGTAACGCCTGTTTCGCTTCAAGATAGTCGGCCAGTCTTTCCATCACCAGGTCTAGCAAGCCCGACTGTTCACCGGCGTGCACCGAGGCGCAGTACATAGTGTCGAATATGCGGGGGAATTCCGCCAACGCATCAGACAGCGGATGGCCTTCGAGCACGCGAGCACGTACAGCCAGCAATACGCGTTTTACCTGTCCCTTAGGCGTCTGTTTTGATACCGTCAAATAGGCAGATTCGAGAGGTTGTCCAGCGCCGATCAAGGTAGCCAGCTGACGGGTGATTAGAGCCACGGTAGTTACGTTAATCTTTTCTCGACGCGATCCCCTGTTATCCTGGGATGTGCTCCCTGTCACCTCACAGATTTCGACCGGCATCAGGTCCATGCTACGCAACTGCTGCCTCGCCTGTTTTGCGGTATCAGCCTCGATTAAACCTTTGCGGGTTTTGCCATCGACATCAATCGCCTGGTATTCGAATGCACTCATAATTTACGGACTGTGACTACATGTTTTCATGAGTAACACGAAGTACTTCGTCGAGTGTTGTTTCGCCCGAGATGATTTTACGCATACCATCATCACGGATACTGGGGCATCTGGTACGACAATACTGCTCAATTCTGGCCTGACTTTCACCGTCATGGATCATGGTTGACAGATTATCATCCACTTCGATCAATTCATAAATACCCGAGCGGCCACCATATCCGGTTTGTAAACATACCGGACAACCTTCCGCCTGAAAAATTTCTGTATTCGCATCTAGGCCATATTTTTCATATTCGGCAGCATTTAAATGCATATCACTGCGGCATTCACGGCAAAGGTTACGAACCAGCCGCTGCGATATCACACCAAGTAAGGTCGAAGATAGTAAAAAGGGTTCGACGCCCATATCCTGTAACCGGGTAATCGCGCCGACGGCCGAGTTCGTATGCAAAGTTGATAACACCAGATGCCCGGTGAGACTCGCCTGTATCGCAACCTGCGCCGTTTCAGCATCTCGAATTTCACCAACCATGACCACGTCAGGATCCTGGCGCAAAATAGCGCGCAGGCCTTTGGCAAAGGTCATATCGATCTTGGTGTTCACCGGTGTCTGCCCTATTCCATCCAGATCATACTCAATCGGGTCTTCGACCGTGAGAATATTGCGTTTTGTGTCATTGATTGCGGAAAGAATGGCATACAATGTGGTGGTTTTTCCCGAACCAGTCGGTCCGGTCACCAGCAATATGCCATGAGGTTTCTGAATCATTTGAGAAAGGCGTTTTTGGGCATCGTCAGACATACCCAGGTGGAGTAGGTCAAGCCGCCCCGCCTGCTTATCTAGTATGCGCATCACCACGCGCTCACCATGCCCTGATGGCAGGGTTGAAACACGGATATCCACTGGCCTGCTGCCAACTTTTAGTGAAATGCGCCCATCCTGCGGTAGCCGTTTCTCGGCGATATCAAGCTGTGCCATGACCTTGATACGCGAACATAACAGGTTAGCTATTTGCCGCGGTGGCTCAAGTACCTCACGCAACACACCATCGACTCGAAATCGTATAGACAGGCGTGTTTCGAAAGGCTCAACATGAATATCAGATGCATTTTCCTTGATCGCTTCAGTAATCAATGCATTAATCAAACGGATGATAGGTGCATCATCGTCACTTTCGAGCAAATCTTCAGGCTCGGATAATTCGCTCGCCACTTCATTGAGATCAAGCTCTCCGCCGATTTTCTCGGCTTCATTGAATGAAGTCTCCCGGTTACTCTCGAAATGCTTGCTGAGTAATCTGTTAAACTCCTGATCACTCTCCAGAGTAAGTTCGCCAATCATGCCAAGCATACGTTGAGCCTCAGCGATAGCGTTGATAGTGGTGTCTTTTCGATGAATAATCTCTACCTGTTCCGAAGACAAAATGGAATTAGCAATCACACCGAATTTTTTACAAAATGGATACGGTAGCACCCTGCTGTTAGACATAAACGATTACCTCAATTGCGATTGATTAAATAAAGCCAACCACATCAGTATTTAAGTATCAGTTTCTATTATCCATGAATTTCCAGCTTACTGCAGCCGCTGATCCCAATTTTTTATTTTTTCCAACTCTGACTAAAAGCTTTAGTATAATAATCATCTAATTCTAATCACACTGTGACAGATGTTAATACCTATTATACTTTGCGGCGGCTCAGGTACCAGACTGTGGCCATTATCGCGTAAAACTTATCCAAAGCAGTTTCTTAGTTTGTTACATGAAGAAACCATGTTGCAAAAAACAATCGGTCGTCTTCAGGGCCTGGCTTATCAGGATCCTATTTTTGTCTGTAACGAAGAACATCGATTCATAGTCGCTGAACAGGCCAGACAGGCTGGTATAGAAGACGCCACTATCATACTTGAACCATTTGGTAAAAATACCGCACCAGCTATTGCGGTTGCCGCGATACACGCCAGACAAAACCACCAGGATCCTACATTACTGGTATTGTCGGCCGATCATGAAATCCGGGATGTTGAAGCATTTCAACACTCAATCTCCGAGGCATCGGAATTGGTGTCTGATGGAATGTTGGTTACCTTTGGCATAGTACCCACTTGTGCCGCCACAGGTTATGGATATATCAAGCGAGCGAAAACTATACATTCCGGCTATTCAGTGAGCGAGTTTGTTGAAAAACCTGGCCAGTCAGTTGCTGAGCAATATTTAAAATCAAAGGACTATTACTGGAACAGCGGTATGTTCATGTTTGATGCCGACGCCTTTCTTGACGAACTCTTGAAATTTAAACCCGATATCCTAAGTCATTGCTCAGAGGTTGTTGACAAGCTGGAAACAGATTTTGGGTTTCAGCGAATCAATGAGAAAATATTCGAGCGCTGTGAATCAATATCA
>JAAENK010000286.1 GCA_024224415.1 Gammaproteobacteria bacterium
ACCAGCTCTCCGCTGGCCATACGAATGATGATCGGTGCAACACCGGCAAAACAGACTTCGTCGGCGTGGAGCACGGCGAGTGCCATGCCGGCAGCGCAGCCGGCATCGACGGCATTGCCCCCCGCCTCCAGGATTTCATTTCCGGCCGCGGCAGCGAGATAATGACCGGCAGAGACCGCGTGGCGATTGCCATAGAGTGTTGGGCGCATACCATGTCCTCCGATCCGGCAGGCTTAGTGAGGAAAAATTAACTAAACGTGGTTCGTATTATACTCATGTATGGAAACCCCACTGACGTCCTCAGTCGTTTACAAGCAGTAGCACTGGAGACAGTGACGCATCTCCTCCGGGGCGTTTTGTAATCACCTCGCGAAGCGTCGTTGACTTCTTTATCCCGCTGACGAGATCAACCAGTTTTCCCGGCCTGTCGGCAAACTCGCCAGGGAATGCATCACTATATTCACTCGATTCCGAACTACTGCCAGGTACAATCAACAACACCATACCATCATCGCACTCGGTTGAGAGTACGCGACCTACACTGGTCTGCTGGCTTGATACGTTCCTGGGCTGCCCCGGCAACAAGGCATTCAGGGTCGTTACTACTCGGCTACCCTGCTTTGGATTGTACAGCCGGTCCACCAGGCCGAAGCACCTGCAGTAACCACGATCCAGCTCAATAAAATTATCAATAACGACCGCGAGGTTCGGGTTTGCTCGCGCCAGCAATATCGCCTCGGCCACGCGGTTTAGTTCATCTCGCTCGGCTACTTCCTTATTCGATTCCACGGCCCAGAACATGTCTACACAGGGCACATGCAGCAGGGCTTTGAAGTTCGTACCGGAAAGGCACTGCTGTACCGTGGCATAACCTTCAACCGGCGATTGATCGCGCCTGATACCAAACACGAATCCATCGACAGCCTCCGCCAGGCCAGCCAGGCTCAACACCCAATCCACTTCATCGGCCAGGTCGGCATGCAGACCGTGATGGGTGGTCCAACCCTCGACTTCGGGGCGAACGGCGTTCAGGTATAGCTCAAAGTCCGATGTCTGGCGCAGTTCTGTCAACGGCGCGGTGAACGCCTGCCACTGTTCGAACAGGGCGACCACCTCGACCGCCTCGATCGCTGCGGCGTGATCAACGAGCGCGGCACGGCGTGCTTCGTCCGGCAGGCCAAACATAACCACGGTGAACTGATGTCCCAGTGCCGACAGCTGTTTTACCCGGTCCGATACCCGCGGATCCAGGAGATCGGAAATGGGAATTCGCAAATCGGTAATCCCCATTTCCCAAAGAGCAGCTAGCGGATAGTCATTGCGAACCTGCTTGCGCTCAAAAATTTCAATCCCCCAGGCTGAAGCGATATCCGCCTCTTCGCACCAGGGCGTGCGTAGATCCACGGTGACCGACGAACCTTTACTATTCCACGAATGAGTGCGATGGGGCTGTTCATCGCTGGTACGGATCAGGTATGGCACGTGGCGCTCAGGATAGACATCGACCCAGAAGAACCCTAGCTTGGCCGGGTCGAAACTACCCATTTCGCGTGTTGGCGGGGTGCGGAAAAACTCCATGTAATCCGTGCGAATGATACCTGTCGACGGCAACACGAACTGGTGCATGCCGTTCAGGTAATTGTAGAAATAATTGTGAACATGCCCGGCGTAATAACCTTCAACTTTATGCTGTTCCAACAGCTCGATAAACCGGGACCGTGCCGGCTCGTCGATGTTGTCGTAGAAATCGGGTTCATCCCTGGCTGACAGATAAAGCGGGTAATGCGCGAAGACGAATTTCCGCTTGTCGGTATTGTCCGATAACTCTTGCAGCATCCAGTCCCATTGCGTCTGCTCCGCCTCCAGCCCTGAATTAAGCAACATGGTGTTGATCACCAGAAACAGGCAACTCTCGTGTTCAAAGCTGTAGCGCTGCGGACCGAAGTGTTGTTCGTATTGCTCGATGGCCTCATTGGTGATGGAAACCTGGTTGTTAATACTGGGCAGAGCCGGGTGAATTTTCTCGCCGACATCATGATTGCCGGGAACCATGTGGTAGGGCATGGAAAACGCTTCGGATGCCTTGTGAAAAGCCCGCACCGAGTCAGCGAAATCCGGCGATACCGGGACCGGATCGGTAATGTCGCCGAGGTGAACGACAAACTCGGGATTCATCACATTTATGCGTGCCACCAGATCATCATACCTGGCTGCAAGCCTGCTGCCGTAGTCTTCCCCACTTTCGAAGGACAGGCTTTCCTTCCGGGTAAGGTGCGAGTCAGCGACAATGGCAAAGCTGAAGATGGGACGTTCGGTATCGTTACTCATTTATCTACCTCCTGATTTTTACCCGGTGCCGCGCAACGGTGCGGATCGAATAAGGCTCTTCAAGAATAAACGCCGGTCCGGTCACCCATCAATCCAGTAAATGCGGTATAGATATGTGGAATCTCCTCACCGCACATCCCTATAACGGGATAACGCCATATGCTTTCGATTGTTCCTATTTGCATTGGTCTGTTTTTCTACTCTTCGACGTTTGCCGGGGCTCTTGCATAGAGCTGCATATTTCTAATTTTCTGTTGCAACGTGCTGATCTTTTTGAGTGTTATTGAGACTCATATCATCGACTGGTAAAACAATCCTTGTTACTGACTGACTAGTCAGATAGTATTATATACTATATTTTTCGTTGAAGGTTAGTGCGAAAAAAAAGCACAAGTGCCACCGAAACCAATTTCATTGTCCCAACCGTGGTTAAAGTAATTCTGGAGAAAATTATGAAACAAATAACAAAAATATTATTCCTGGCTCCGTTGGGAGCTGTGATCCTCGCAAGCTGCCAAACATCAGGCAAAGTAGTGTTAGACGATGCTAAACCATTTACCCGGGGCGAACTCTATGCATATCTTTCTGAAAATACCCAGGAACGAAGTGACGGTAATGTTTTCTATTCACAGGAAGGAACCCTGGAAACGCTCGTAGACGGAGAGCAGACTGCTGGTACGTGGTCGACTTATAACGGCGGCAAGCTCTGCCGACACATTGAAACCCTGGAGGATTCCTGCGAAGTCTACTATCACGATGGTGATGGGGTGAGCACGGATACTGCTGGAACGATTGCGTCAGCTCCAAATATGGTCAGTGGAAATACGGTCCTCGTTAAAGCAATGTTTAACCGGGACCAGATGATCGAACTCGTTTCCGGCAAAACAGTTGTCTGGCCGCCTAACGGGGGTGCTTATTACGGACCGGACGGTAAGCTGGATACACTATGGGACGGTGTACGTGAATTAGGCAAATGGGAAGTAACAGCAGAAGGTACAGTTTGTTGGAAGGTACCGAGTTGGGGAACCACGCCATGCGAAGCTTATTATATGGGTGCTGAAGGATTGAGGGTTATTTACAGCGGGAAAGATGAAGAATCGAGCGAGTATCAGGACGGTAACACCTTAGATTCTTTGTAATCTGATGGGTGCGACTTGCGCAGTGGTACCCGTTAACCGAAATCGTCCCAGATCGGTTAACGAGGAATTAACCTGACAAGAGTTTGCAACCTCTCTTCTGCCGATCAATGCCGTCTAACTAACAAACCCGCCTGACTGCCTTTTCCATAATTCTGAATATAAACCATCCGATTGCGCGAGTTGCTCGTGACTACCCAACTGGATGATTTGACCCTGCTCAATTACGACCAACCGATCAAGATTTGAAATGGTGGACAGTCTATGGGCAATCGCAATAACCGTTTTACCTTCCATCAGTTGAAGCAGGTTTTCCTGTATCGCTGCTTCAACTTCTGAATCCAGAGCCGAGGTCGCCTCGTCGAGTACCAGAATCGGGGCATCTTTCAGGAAAACCCTCGCGATAGCGATGCGCTGGCGCTGCCCACCCGATAGTTGAACACCATGTTCACCCACTTGCGCGTCTAACCCCTGACGACCTTCCGAATCGACAAGACCTGATATGAAGTCATAAGCGTTTGCGCGAATAGCCGCGTTTACAATTTCCTGTTCGTCTGCATTATGTCGTCCATAAGCGATATTTTCCCGTACCGACCGATGCAGCAATGAAATGTCTTGCGTGACTACACCAATTTGGCCACGCAAAGACTCCTGACTGACTTCGGCAATGTTCTGACTATCGATCAAAATACATCCACTTTCGAGATCGAAAAGCCGAAGCAGTACATTCATTAGCGTGGTCTTGCCTGAGCCTGAACGGCCGACAATACCGATCTTTTCCCCCGGTTGAACATCGAGAGAAAAATTTTCGATCACACCGCTCTGTTTGCCATAATGAAATCGGACGTTACTAAATTTGATGCCACCGTTGGTTACCTTCAACGTCGAAGCATTGGGGATATCAGTCACCGTCTGGACTTTGGAAATTGTATTCATGCCATCGTGAGCCATGCCGAGATTTTCAAACATGCCCGACATTTCCCACATCACCCAGTGCGACAAACCCTCCAGACGCAACACCAGACCTATGGCCACCGCTACCGCACCGATGCTGGCGATATCATTGAGCCAGGACCAAATTGAAACGAAGCCGACGGTGAATAACAACAATGAATTCAGTAACTCTACCGAAAACTCCAGCCGGGTATTCAACCGCATCATCCTGTGCATCGTTCGCATAAAAACGTTCATACTTTCCTTCGCATAACCCTCCTCCTGTCCGCTATGCGCAAAAAGTTTTACCGTCATGATATTGGTATAGCTATCAACAATCCTGCCCGTCATAACAGAATTAGCGTCTGCCTGCTCTTCTGCCACGCTGTGTAGCCGCGGCAGTAAATAACCGAGTAGTGCGATATAAAGAGTAATCCAGATCAGGAATGGCGTTGCGATCCAGGGATCAAAACTTGCGACTAAAAGCATACCACCAGCGAGATAAACACAGACGTACACCAGAACATCAGCAATTGCCATAACGGCTTCACGCACACCGAGTGCCGTTTGCATGACTTTTGCGGCAATGCGACCCGCGAATTCATCCTGATAGAATCCGAAACTCTGGCGTAGTAAGTATCGATGCACCAGCCAGCGGATGCGCATGGGATAATTGCCGGATATGGTTTGATGACCCACCATAATCGTCACCAGACTTAAAACAGGCAATACGAAGAGAATGACAAAACCGATAAAAATCAACGTTTCGAGCTCTTCTTCAAGAAAAGTCTCCTTATCTGCCTCAACTAACCAGTCAACGATTTCGCCCAGGAAACCGAACAACGCCACTTCGATCAGCGCAACGCTGGTCACCAGCCCGGACATCAATAGAATCCAGGGCCAGACACCACGGGTATAGTGCCAGCAAAAGGCAAATAACGTCTGTGGAGGACGTTCCGGCAATTCCGGCGGAAAAGGTTTTAATAGATTTTCAAAAAATGAATACATGATTTCAATTATTCCTGACTCACGGGATTAACGATCAACCAGGTACGTCAAAGTGAGCACATGGCGACGAAAATTGGTTAATACCACTATTTGACCGGGAACAACCAAAACACCGGAAATTATCAACATCACGTTGACAGCAGGTGAAACGTACCGAGACTAGTAGTTTATGGAGTAAATCAGCTTCATTTTTCGGCCCATCTAAGTAGATTGAGTAGGATTGTAATTTCGACAATGTCGATGATTACCTATTATACGTTATTTCCCCGGAACAAAGAGGCTACTTATTCGCCAGGTTATTTTTTATATTGTCATTGGAAAAATCCGGCGACCTTTCAGTGAATCAGGCAACGGGAAGTAATATCAACGATTCTTCAGCCCAGGACAACCACACTTCGCGACCTCGTTCCAGAAGTTCATCAGAAGCCGATTCTATTTCATGGGTTGCGACAGCAAATGGATGGTCGCAGCCATTGACCGAAACGTAATAATGACTTCGATCACCAAGATATGCCGATGTGTTAAGCTTGCCCGCTACCGATGCCTTGCCCGATGTAACAGGGGTCGTTGAGAGCACCAGTTTCTCTGGCCGAATGGCAACAATAACGTCCTTTCCTTGCTCAAGAAAATCTCCTGTTGCAGTGGCTTGAATGCTACCGAACCCCTGGGCGTTGAGTGAAATCCGATCGCCATCTATTTTATCAACCTGCGCGTTAAGGAAGTTCATTTTCCCTATAAAATCCGCCACTTCCACATTAACAGGTTTGCTATAGAGTTCTTTCGGTGACGCATTTTGTAACACTTCACCGCGGGACATTACTGCCACGCGGTCAGATAATGTCAACGCTTCTTCCTGATCATGGGTAACAAAAATAAAAGTGATCCCAACGGATTCTTGCAACGATCTTAATTCAAGCTGCATTTCTTCACGCAGCTTTTTATCTAGCGCACCTAACGGTTCATCCAGTAACAGAACTTTCGGGCGTTTGATCAGTGCCCGGGCTAGCGCGATTCGTTGGCGCTGACCACCAGACAGCTCATTGGCACGACGCGTGCCGAAACCGGGGAGTTTTACCATTTCCAGGGCCTCTTCTACCCTCAGGTTGCTTTCCTCTCGACTAAGGTGATCTTTACGCAGGCCGTAGGCAATGTTTGCACGCACATCAAGATGAGGAAAGATGGCGTAATTCTGAAACACCATATTGGTAGGTCGAAGATTGGGTGGAACTTCGGACATAGGATTACCATCAATAAAGATCTCTCCATTAGTCGGTGATTCAAAACCCGCGATCATTCGCAACAACGTCGTCTTGCCACAACCCGAGGGGCCAAGCAGCGAAAAGAACTCACCCTCTCGAATATCGATATTGACTTGATCCACAGCGATCACATCGCCGAAGTGTTTGGAAATATTCTGGATACTTATAAAATTTGTATTTTTAGTCATAGGGATACGGGTTATTAAGAGCGAAGATTTTTCTCGGTTCTTGCCATCCATTGGGAAAAGAAGATCACGACAAACGAAATGACAAGAATACAGGCACCCAGCGCAAGTACGCTGGGCAATCGATCCGGAAATCGTAATTGTCCATACATATAAATAGGCAATGTAGCCTCAGTACCGGCCAGGAAAAACGCAAGAATGAACTCATCAAAGGATACTGTGAAACACAGCAGTAAACTCGCCAGTACACCGGGAAATACCATTGGCATGGTCACACGCCAGAACGTCCACCAGGCATTTTCACCCAAATCTGCGGAAGCCTCTTCCATGGACTTATCGAATCCCTCAAATCGCGGAATCAGTGTCGCGATAGCGAAAGGGACGCAAATCAGACTATGTCCCGTTGTTACCGTCAATAGTGACAATGGGACACCCACGCGATTCAATAAAATTAAAATAGCAACACCGATAATCATTCCCGGTATAACCAGGGGAAGCATGATGATGAATACTACGGGTGTTTTCCCGGGCATTCGATACCGAGTGACTGCTTTTGCGCCTAATACCCCTAAAATAGTTGAGAAGACCGCGGTTACTGAACCTACTTTGAGACTATTCATCAAAGAATGAGACAATAGAGGGTTTGCAAACATTTGCTTATACCACTCCAAGGTCCAACCTTCGATTGGAAATTTTATGTAAATTGAATCGCTAAACGAAAACAGCGGCAGGAACAATACCGGGATGTAAAGGAACCCGAGAAAGCATATTGCATAGATATGAAGTGGCCGGTTGGGGCGTTCAATATAGGGAATCTCTGATTTCATGCGATTTGCCTCAGCGCTCTTTTGGTAATCAAGGCAAATATGAAGGCAATGAATGCGACCACCATCATCATGGATATCGCAAATGCGGCGCCCAGTGGCCAGTTGTTTACTGTGCCAAATTGAAGCTGGATCATATTTCCTATCATTAAGCCATCCGGTCCACCAACCATGATGGGGGTGACATAGTCACCAACCGTTGGGATAAATATAAGAATCGTGGAAGCTACCACACCGGGTAGCGATAATGGCAATGTCACCCTGAGAAATCGCGCCACTGGACCGTCTCCCAGATCCGCTGATGCTTCTAACAAAGATTTGTCAATTTTTTCCAGGGAAACATAGATGGGCAAAATTGCGAACGCCGCCCACGCGTGGGTAAGAGTAATGACCACAGCACTCGGGCTATAGAGTAAAAATTCCAACGGTGCATCTATAAAACCCAGATAAATTAATCCCGAATTAATCGCACCCTGGTAGCCCAGAATAACTTTCCAGGTAAAGATCCGAAGCAG
>JAAENK010000287.1 GCA_024224415.1 Gammaproteobacteria bacterium
ACAGCATCGCAGAACGAGCAGGATAGCTTCACCGGTTTACTCGAGGATGTCAGCCTGTGGAGTATCCTGCTATTTTTCCTCGCTGGTGTCGGCCTGACGTTTACACCATGCGTATTCCCGATGATTCCGATTCTATCGAGCATAATCGCCGGTCAGGGTGAATCGATCACCCCTGGTAAGGCGTTTACCCTGTCGCTGGTTTATGTACTGTCGATGGCTACCACCTACGCGGTGGCTGGCGCAATTGTGGGCTACTACGGTGCCGAGTTTAATATTCAGATCTGGTTCCAGGACCCTGTCATTCTCGGCATTTTTGCTGGTATTTTCGTCTTGCTTTCGCTCTCCATGTTCGGCTTCTACGATATTCAAATGCCAGCCGTAATCCAGAGCCGACTCAGTGCTATAAGCAATAATCAACAGGGCGGTACGCTCATCGGCGTCGGCCTGATGGGTTTATTTTCCGCAATTATCGTTGGCCCTTGCATTACCGCCCCGCTGGTCGGCGCACTCATATTTATTTCACAAACCCAGAACTGGCAACTCGGCGGACTCGCCCTGTTTGCGCTGGGCCTGGGTATGGGTACGCCATTGCTCATCATTGGCACCTCGGCTGGTAGCCTGTTGCCTCGCGCGGGTCACTGGATGGATGCAGTTAAATCAGTATTTGGCGTGGCTTTACTCGGGGTCGCCATCTGGTTACTCGAACGCGTATTGCCTGTGGCGGTGACGATGGGTTTAATCGCCGCACTAATGATTACCTCGGCAATTTATCTGGGCGCCTTGACAAACCTGAGCGACGACGCCAGCGGTTGGCGCAAACTGAACAAGGCAATTGGCGTTATCCTGTTGTTATACGGCGTGGCCTATCTGTATGGCGCGGTTTCCGACAGTAAGGACCTGTTACAGCCAATGCGCGGCAGCGCCACGACTTCCCAGGATAAATCTGCACATCTCGAATTTCGCATGATCAAAGGCGAGACCGGTTTGCAACAGGCGCTGGCCGAATCGGTACGCCAGCAGCGCACCACCATGCTCGACTTTTATGCCGACTGGTGCATTTCCTGCAAGGAAATGGAGCGTTACGCCTTCACCCATCCTGGCGTGTTAAAAGCGCTGGAACAGACGAATACCCTGCAAACCGATGTCACCTCCAACGATACTAAGGATACTCAGCTTATGACTTCACTAGGAATCTACGGGCCGCCGGCGATTCTATTCTTTGACGCCCAGGGTCGGGAAATTCGAGCTCGTCGCGTAGTAGGTGAAATGTCCGGTGATGAATTCGCCGCACATGTACGAGCTACTTTTTAAATCAGGCATTTATTCTTGATTAAACGCAGCACCTTCTTTTTAGTTATCACCATCGTGATCTTCATTGCGACTGGCGTGGCTTTATTCCAGCTTATCAATTTGTCACCAGTAGATGCAAAAACCAACACGATCCCTGTCAGTTCTGATTCCCTTGCCGCGGTTCCCCTGATCGACCTCGAAAACAACGAACACCTACTTGGTGACTGGAAGCAACCGGTTATAATCGTCAACTTTTGGGCACCGTGGTGCATACCCTGCCGAGATGAAATACCTGCGTTGGTGGATATCCAACGGCAATTCGCTGATCAGGTTCAAATACTAGGCCTTGCATTCGACAGCATTGAAAACATTCATGCTTTTACCGCTGAACAGATGATGAACTACCCCTCTTTTTTGGCAGGCAATCAAATCCCGATGTATAGCGCTGCATTTAACAATAAGGCAGGTGGCCTGCCCTTTACAGCATTTATCGATAAGGAGCGCAAACTTCGATATATACATACTGGAAAACTATCCGTCGAACAATTACGCCAAAAGATAACTGAATTGTTATAAAACACCCCGATTCCAATACCCTGCCAATAACTTTTTGTCGTTAACTTCGTCAAACTAGTAAAAAACACACTATAACTGGACTCCATCTTGCGAGTATGTGAAAATTCGCGTCAATTATTATAACTCATCGGACTTATCCGATAACACACACGATTATCGATATAAATCATCCAAAACTTTAAGAGAAGTCATCAATGGATATCCGTAAAATCAAAAAACTCATCGAGCTTCTGGATGAATCCGGAATCGCCGAGATTGAAATTCACGAAGGTGAAGAATCGGTGCGCATCAGTCGCCAGTCCACTGTGGTACAAACCGTGGCCCCGATAGCTGCACCAGCACCGGCGGCAGCAGCAACAGCTGTTGCAACTAGCGAAGCGTCTGCACCGGCAATTACTGGACATCAGATCAAATCACCCATGGTTGGCACCTACTATTCGGCCGGTTCACCGACCTCTGATGCTTTCGTCTCTGCAGGTCAAAAAGTCAATGTGGGTGATACGCTGTGCATTATCGAGGCGATGAAAATGATGAACCAGATCGAAGCAGACAAATCAGGAACCGTGCGCTCTGTCCTGGTTGAAAACGGCAGCCCGGTTGAATTCGACCAGGTTTTATTCATCATCGAGTGATCAACAGACATGTTTGAAAAAGTTGTCATCGCCAACCGTGGTGAAATCGCGCTCAGAGTTTTACGCGCCTGCCGTGAAATGGGCATTAAGACAGTTGCCGTACATTCCACCGCCGACCGCGATTTAAAGCATGTCCGGCTTGCCGATGAATCGGTTTGCATTGGACCACCATCGTCACTGGAAAGCTATCTGAATATACCAGCATTGATATGCGCCGCGGAGTTAACCAACGCCGAAGCGATCCATCCGGGTTACGGCTTTCTTTCCGAAAACGCCGAGTTTGCAGAACAGGTCGACAGCAGTGGATTTAAGTTCATCGGCCCTAGCGCTGCAGCGATTCGTACCATGGGCGACAAAGTCGCTGCGATCAAGGCCATGAAAGAGGCTAGCGTACCAACCGTGCCCGGTTCCGACGGCCCACTCACCGACGACAATAATAAAAGCCTTGAACATGGTCGCAACATTGGTTATCCAGTCATCATCAAGGCTGCCGGTGGTGGTGGTGGTCGTGGCATGCGCGTAGTGAATTCTGAAGACGAACTCGTTAATTCGATACAGTTGACCCGCTCAGAGGCTGGCGCCGCATTCAATAATGATATTGTTTACATGGAAAAATTTCTCGGCTCACCGCGTCATATCGAGATCCAGATACTAGCCGATTCACATGGCAATGCGATTCATCTGGGTGAGCGTGATTGTTCCATGCAGCGACGACATCAAAAAGTTGTCGAAGAAGCACCAGCACCAGGCATCACGGCAGCACAGCGCAAAACTATCGGCGAACGCTGCGCCAATGCCTGTATTCAAATGGGTTACGAAGGTGCTGGCACTTTCGAGTTTCTTTACGAAAACGGCGAATTTTATTTTATCGAAATGAATACCCGTATTCAGGTCGAACATCCGGTGACTGAAATGGTGACCTGGGTGGACATTATCAAGGAACAAATCTCCATCGCTGCGGGTAACCCACTACGTTACAAACAGGAAGATATCCAGATTCACGGTCATGCCATCGAATGCCGCATCAATGCCGAAGACTCAAAAACTTTCCTGCCCTCACCTGGTAAGATCACGCTCTACCACGCACCAGGGGGCCCTGGCGTGCGCATGGACTCGCATATTTACAACGGCTATACCGTACCGCCTTACTACGATTCAATGATCGGCAAATTGATTACCTACGGCAATTCACGCGAATCGGCAATTGCTCGTATGAATGGCGCGTTGTCTGAAATCGTCATCGACGGTATCAAAACCAATATCGGCTTACAGCAGGATATTCTCAGCGATAAGGTCTTTGCCGAGGGCGGTGCCAACATCCATTATCTGGAACAAAAACTAGGACTCAGCTAGTGCCTCATGGCCTGGTGGCAATTCAGTATCCAATGCAACGTCAAAGAGCTTGAGCAGGTCGAAACGCTGCTGCTTGAACTCGGCGCAGTCAGCATCAATATCGCCGATGCAGGGGATGAACCAATATATGAACCATTGCCTGGCGATACGCCGGTTTGGTCGGAATCGATTATCACCGGTTTGTTCGATTCCAGTAAACCGCCAGAACAGTTATACCACAAGCTTGTCAGCCATCTGCCGGATCACCTGTTAAATAGTATCCGACAGGAATTGCTGGAGGATCAGGATTGGGTACAGGCTTATCGCGATCATTACTTTCCGGTTCAATGCAGCGACAAACTCTGGATCGTACCCAGCTGGCATGAAGCGCCAGACCCAACAGCGATCAATATCGAACTGGATCCAGGTCTCGCCTTCGGCACCGGAGGGCACCCGACTACGTCGCTATGCCTGGCCTGGATTGCGGATCACGAAATAGAAAATAAAACTGTCATCGACTATGGCTGCGGTTCCGGCATTCTCGCCATAGCGGCCTGCAAACTTGGCGCAAGCCAGGTACTTGGCGTCGACATCGATCCCCAGGCGCTGGACGCGAGTAGGCAAAACGCTGAACGAAATCACATACCAGCCACAGATTTCAAACTATCTCGGCCGGAGAGCATGGATCGAACACCTGTCGATTTACTGATCGCCAATATCTTATCCGGGCCACTTGTAGTCCTCGCAACATCTCTGTCGGAGCTGGTAAAACCCGGTGGAAAAATTTTACTTTCCGGAATTCTCCAACAACAGACAAATGATATACAATCAGTCTATCAAGTTTTTTTCGATCTTGATCCAGTCTGCGCTAAAGAAGACTGGGTCAGAGTAACCGGCACCCGTAGGAATGAAAAAAAAGGCCCATCTCAGTAATATCATGGAAACCAGCTGCCCAAACTGCAGCGCACGCTATCGCGTCACCGATAATCAATTGCAGGCAGCGTTAGGACGGGTTAAATGTGGCGAATGCGGCATGGTATTCAATGCCCTGCAATCACTGAAAAGTTTCGACGGCGTACTGCCGACAAATTATCGACTGCCAGAGGTAATGTCTCCGCCTCAGGCAAACGATGAACCAGCCCCCGAACTCAGCCTGCACGAAGCCATGTACGGCCACAAACGCAACAGCGTGGCGCATTTTGCACCTTTCTTCTGGTTTATTGGCATCCTGTTATTAATCGTAACCGGTATTGTCCAGGCAATTTATTACCAACGCTACCAACTCATCAAAAAACCAGATTTCCAGCAACAGGTGCAGACACTGTGCGAATTAGTCCCCTGTGGTGAATCCGGGTTCTCAAGCATCCAGCAAATCAAATTACTCGAACGAAATGTATTTACCCACCCCGTTACCTCAAACGCACTGATGGTCACAGGTTCTTTTGTCAACCATGCCTCTTTCGCACAAAAACTACCCAACATGCTTGTGAGCCTGTTCGACATCAAAGGCAGTTTGATCGCCAACCGCGTGTTTGAACCGGGTGAATACCTGCAAAATGACAAGGATGGTAAACTCTTGGAAAGTAACAAACCAGTTCAGTTTCGGCTGGAAATTGTTGATCCGGGTACTGATGCGTTGACTTATGAGTTTGAGTTTTTTTGATTGATAACTATAGAACTCCAGGGCTAAGCCTATGAGGAAGACTGGTATGTAAAAAGGATATTGACTGGTGACATGGACTCTTTATTACACCAAACAATCCAGCAAAGATGCTAAAAAATTATCTGCTGCATATTGATATATTATTAAAATTAGTATGATTCATGACCCTCACGATAGAGCTTTTTAAACCAGATTATGACAAACCAGATAATAAAAGACTTATGCGGGATTGATACCCAGATCTTCCAGGCAGGAATGGGAGGTGTTGCCGGACCAGATCTTGCTGCCACAGTGAGTAATGCTGGAGGATTGGGACACCTTGGCGGTATACGGAGAAGTGCTGAAGATGTGCGCACATGGATCAGGCAAACCCGGGAGCTAACCGATCGTCCTTTTGGCATCAACCTGGTGCCGAAAGGACCTGGACCGGATGGGTTCGAGGCTCAGCTTGCCGTGGTTCTCGAAGAAAAGCCAAAAGTTCTTTCCCTGTTTTGGGGAGATTTTTCTAAAGTAATTCCTCGCGCCAGGGATGCTGGTATTGTCACTATGGTACAGGTGGGTTCCGTTGAAGAAGCCTGCAAAGCGGTAGGGGACGGTGCTGACATTGTTATTGCCCAGGGTATTGAATCCGGTGGGCATGTACGTGGCACACTCGGTCTCATGTCTTTCTTACCCGCTTTGTTACGGGTAGCAGGATCAGTTCCAGTACTGGCGGCAGGTGGAATAGCCAGCCGAGAAGGCATTAATATAGTTTTAGATCTGGGCGCAGCTGGTGCCTGGATTGGTACCCGTTTTGTCGCCACCACAGAATCGTTGGCTCACGATATTTATAAAAAACGTCTGATTGATGCAGGCACCGATGACACGGTGCATAACCATTTCTATTCCTACGGCTGGCCAATTGGAACGCCATACCGGGTCATACGACCCAACAAAAAATCATTACTCAAATGGGTTGCTGGTGGAGCGCGGCGAGTTGACAATAATACCCATGCCGAGAGGATTAGTCTGTACGCAGGTCAGGGCGTCGGACTTATAGATAATATATTACCCGCCGCCGAAGTTGTACGGGAACTCTCTTAATATAGAAATTATCTGCATCTTCTCGCATCCAGGTACGTGCATGCAACCAGCACCCATAGGATAGCGGGGTTTTAATATCCAGCATGACCCGTACCCGATGTGGAAAATCTGTTTGCGGTAGCATCTCACCAAGCGGTGCCGCAATCAGATTAACCATTTTTTTTGAAAATAAGGCCTGCGAAGATATTGAGGTTATTCATCATCGATATAATGTATATAAGTAAGACTAATACCAGTATCGAATATTACTGCTACCAGATTGTATAAATCCTGTTGTTAAGCAGATATTCTCTGCCATACTTCTTCCGCTCCTAACCCACAGAATATTACCAACTTAGCGACTACCGACGGACATGGACCTTAAATCTCGTTTTATCAAGATGCTGCCCTTTATGCGCTGGGGGCGTAGCCTGACGAAGGATATGGTTAAGGCCGATATCATGGCAGGTCTTACAGGCGCTGCAATTGTGTTACCGCAGGGTGTCGCCTTTGCCGCAATTGCTGGTATGCCACCCGAGTACGGGCTTTATACCAGCATGATTCCGGCGATTATTGCTGCTCTGTTTGGCTCGTCCTGGCACCTGGTTTCGGGGCCAACAACCGCCGCTTCTATCGTGATGTTTTCATCACTTAGCACACTGGCCGTTCCTGGCAGTCCAGAATACATTTCACTGGCCATTACGCTGGCATTTATGGTGGGTATTATGCAGCTGGCGATGGGTCTGGTTCGGCTTGGTTCGCTGGTGAACTTCATTTCACATTCAGTGATTGTTGGTTTTACTGCAGGAGCTGCCTGTCTGATTGCCGCCAAGCAGGCAAAAACCTTTTTTGGCTTCGATGTGATTGATTATGAACACTGGGTGGAAACGGTAGGTTATCTCTGGTCATATTGGGATCAGTTTCATCCCATGGTTATGGTGGTTGGCAGCATCACCTTGTTGACCGGTGTTATTGCACAAAAACGATTTAAAAGCCTGGGTATGATCATAGCCCTGTTTGTCGGGAGTTGTTCAGCTGTATTTTTTAACACCATTTTTGGTGAATCGACCACGCGGATCCTGATGATCGGCGCATTACCCCAGCAGTTACCACCGCTTTCGATGCCAGTATTCTCACTCGATGTATTGCGTGACCTGGCATCACTGGCGCTGGCGATGACATTGTTCGCGCTCACCGAGGCGGTTTCTATCGCGCGTTCGATTTCGGTCCGCTCTGGTCAACCGATCGAAGGCAACCAGGAATTTATCGGTCAGGGTTTATCCAATATTATCGGTAGCTTTTTCTCCGCCTACGTCGCCACAGGCTCCTTCAATCGTAGTGGTGCGAACTATGATTCCGGTGCACGCTCACCGCTTGCCGCCACCCTTGCAGGTATCCTGCTAATCATTATCGTATTGCTGGTTGCTGATCTAACTTCATACCTACCACGCGCTGCGGTCGCGGGATTACTAATACTGGTTGCCTGGCGTTTGATCAATTTTAGCCAGATTCGAAAAATACTGACTACCGATAAAAATGAGGCCGTGGTATTAACGGTCACCTTTTTCAGTACTTTGTTTCTGGAACTCGAATTTGCCATTTTACTTGGCGTGATCCTCTCTTTGATGATTTTTCTGCGTAAAACCTCAAAACCAAAATTATTACCCCGAGTACCCAATCCAGACGATAGAAGGCGAAATTTTGTCACCAGCGTATCATTGCCGGAATGCCCACAGGTGAAAATTTTACGTCTCGATGATTCACTTTATTTTGGCTCGGTGGCACACGTTGGTGAACTGTTCAGACGTTATCGCGAGCATTATCCTGATCAGTCGAATTTACTTTTACTCACCAAAGGTATTAATCAGATTGATGTGGCCGGTGCCGAGTTGCTTTTAAGCGAAACCCGTGAGCGCCGCAAAATGGGGGGTGACCTGTATCTTTACCGACTCAAAGATAGCGCCACCAAAGTCATGAACAGAGGCGGCTATCTCGAAGAAATTGGTAGTGAGAATATATATGACTCAAAATCCGAGGCCATCGTCGGAATCTTTGAGCGGCTCGACAGAAACATTTGCGCAAGTTGTGAAAATCGCATTTTTACTGAATGCGAATCGATTGAACCAATCAAAAAGAGTAATAAATAAACTTGAGCTAATTCTTTCATGAGCTTTCTAATCGGCCCCTATCGCTTTAAAAATGCCCTGGTGCTTGCGCCAATGGCCGGTGTAACTGATCAGCCATTTCGCCAACTATGCCGCTCGCTGGGGGCAGGTATGACCGTTTCCGAAATGGTCAGCAGCCGACCAGACCTACGTGATAGCCGCAAAACCCGACTACGTACTAACCACCAGGGCGAACCTGAACCTATCATTGTACAAATTGCAGGGGGTATACCCTTGATGATGGCCGAAGCGGCACGCTATAACGTCGATCGGGGTGCACAGATTATCGATGTCAACATGGGTTGCCCGGTGAAGAAGGTTTGCAAGGTTGAGGCTGGTTCCGCGCTACTGCGGGATACCAGGTTAGTACGCAACATTCTCGAAAGTGTTGTTAATGCGGTTGATGTGCCGGTGACACTGAAAATCCGAACTGGCTGGTCGAAGCAAACTCGCAATGGGCTGGAAATTGCCAGGATTGCTGAAGACTGTGGCATCCAGGCGTTGACAATCCACGGACGAACCCGCGAAGATCGTTTTCGCGGTAGCGCCGAATACGACACTATTCGCCAGGTCAGACAGCATATAAAAATCCCCTTGATCGCGAACGGTGATATCGATTGCGAAGAAAAAGCCAAAATGGTCATGGACTTCACAGCTGCTGATGCTATTATGATAGGCCGTATTGCGCGCCAACGACCGTGGATTTTTCAGCAGATCGAACATTATTTTTCGACTGGATTGAAAAAAGAGGAACCTGGTGTCGAACAGAAACAAGCATGGCTACAAAGTCATCTGAATAATTTATACGCGTTTTACGGAGAAGTTCAGGGGGTTAAAATCGCGCGCAAGCACATCAACTGGCAGCTCGGTAATTACCAAAACTACCAGTCTGTGAAAGCGGTCTTGATGCAGGCGACATGTGCTAAAACGCAGTTAAACATCATCGACGAATACTTCGAAAAAACGATATTAAAAATGTTGGCAAAGGCTTCTTAAATGTACCATAACAGATTGAATTTAGTAGTTAATTTTTTGTGAATAGCAGAAAACAGACAAGCACCTTGCAACAGTCTGTGGAACAGGCCATCAGAAAATATTTAACAGATCTTGATGGGGAAATGCCCTGTAACTTGTTTGACACTGTTATCTCTGAAATAGAACAACCGATGTTGCAAACCGTGTTAAAACACTGCAACCATAATCAGTCGAAAACCGCCAGTTATCTCGGAATTAATCGCGGTACTTTACGTAAAAAACTAAAGCAATATCAGATCGATGCAGTATCCACCGATTGATCGATAACGATATTTAACTCTGTTCAGAATTTCATACTTCATATCCAGTCTTTAACATACATCTCGATTCTTTGATCTAGTATAATCGCGCTTTTTTCAGGCCCCGTTATCATGTCCCAACCAGCCCCACCCGTACGTCGCGCCCTGCTCAGTGTCTCCGATAAATCCGGCATTACCGAGCTGGCGCAAGCGCTTCACGCCCGGGGCGTAGAATTGCTCTCTACCGGCGGCACGGCCAAACTCATTGCCGAGCAAAATTTACCTGTTACCGAGATTGCCGACTACACCGGGTTTCCAGAAATGATGGCCGGACGCGTGAAAACCCTGCACCCAAAAGTGCATGGTGGCATTCTGGGCCGTCGCGGCACCGACGAAGCAGTCATGCAGGCACATGACATCAAGCCAATCGACATGGTCGTCATCAATCTTTACCCTTTCCAGTCGACGGTTGCAAATCCCGACTGTAGTTTCGACGACGCGATTGAGAATATTGATATCGGCGGTCCCGCCATGGTAAGAGCAGCCGCAAAGAATCATGCCAGCGTAACCGTGGTAGTCGATCCGGCGGATTACGGCCTGGTTTTAGCCGATATGGCAGCGAACGATGGCGCCGTCGCCGATTTAACCCGTTTTTCATTGGCGATCAAAGCCTACGAACATACCGCCAGCTACGATGGCGCAATCGCCAATTACTTCGGCTGCATGTTACAGAAGCCAGGCGAAAAACAGTTTCCGAGAACCATCAACTTTCAATTTAAACACGTTCAGGGCATGCGCTATGGTGAAAACCCACACCAGAATGCAGCATTCTATACCGAGACCGGACTCGACGACGCCAGCATTTCGACAGCCATTCAATTACAGGGCAAGGCACTCTCATATAACAACATTGCCGACACCGACGCCGCGCTGGAATGCGTCAAGCAATTCGAGCAACCGGCCTGTGTGATCGTGAAACACGCAAATCCCTGCGGTGTTGCAATCGATGCAGAAATTCACGATGCCTATCAACGCGCTTTCAGTACAGACCCTGAATCGGCATTCGGTGGCATCATCGCCTTCAACCGCAGACTCGACGCCAAAACTGCACAGGCGATTATTGATCGCCAGTTTGTCGAAGTGATCATCGCACCCGAAGTCGATGATGAAGCCAACGCCATCGTCGCCAGCAAACAGAATGTTCGACTGCTTAGCTGCGGCCAGTGGCAAACAGCACCTTACCGACTCGACTACAAACGTGTAAATGGCGGCTTGCTGGTACAGGACGTCGACGCGGCGCTGCATAACAAACTCGAAGTCGTCACCAGGCTCGAACCCGACGAGCAGCAAATGCAGGATTTACTATTCGCCTGGCAAGTAGCCAAGTTTGTCAAATCGAATGCGATTATCTACGCACATGATAATATGACCATCGGTGTCGGTGCGGGGCAAATGTCACGTATCAACAGTGCGCGTATCGCTGGTATCAAGGCTGAACATGCTGAATTTCAGGTCGCAGGCTCGGTCATGGCATCGGATGCTTTTTTTCCATTTCGTGACGGTATCGACGCGGCAGCCGAAGTTGGCATTAAAGCCATAATCCAACCCGGTGGCTCGATGCGTGACGACGAAGTCATCACCGCGGCGAATGAACACGGCATGGCGATGGTATTCACCGGCATGCGCCATTTCAGACACTAAAACAGGGATTCCGAAGCATGAAAATTCTGGTGGTAGGTGGCGGTGGACGCGAACACGCTCTGGCCTGGAAGGCGGCGCAATCACCTCTGGCGAAGCAGGTCTTCGTCGCACCGGGTAATGCTGGCACAGCATTGGAAACCAGTTTGATTAATGTTGATATCGCCGCGGATGATATTACAGCGTTGTTGGCATTCGCACGGCAGGAATCGATCGGCCTTACTATCGTCGGGCCGGAAGCGCCGTTGGTAGACGGCATCGTCAATGAATTCGAAAAAGCTGGTCTCAAAATTTTTGGCCCAAGCGCTGCAGCGGCACAACTGGAAGGTTCCAAAACCTTTACCAAAGACTTTCTGCAACGCCATCAAATTCCGACCGCGGCTTACCAGAGTTTTACCGAAATCGACACAGCCATCGATTACGTCAAACAACAGGGCGCACCCATTGTAATCAAAGCCGACGGTCTTGCCGCTGGCAAGGGCGTGATCCTGGCCGAAACCGAAGCCCAGGCGATTAGCGCAATTCGCGACATGCTCGCGGGTAATGCCTTTGGCGAAGCCGGACATCGCGTTGTCGTCGAAGAATTTTTATACGGCGAAGAAGCCAGCTTCATCTGCATGGTCGACGGTGAAGACGTTCTACCGATGGCCACCTCGCAGGATCACAAGGCACGAGACAATGGCGACACCGGCCCCAATACTGGCGGTATGGGTGCCTATTCACCCGCACCAGTAGTAACGCCAGAAATCGAAGCGCGTGTGATGCGAGACATCATCAACCCAACCGTTAGTGGAATGGGCAGTGAAGGCGCTCGATATCGTGGTTTTTTGTACGCTGGTTTAATGATCGACCCCGATGGTAATGCCAAAGTACTCGAATACAATTGTCGATTTGGCGACCCGGAAACTCAACCTATTATGATGCGCTTAAAGTCGGATCTGGTGGCTCTGTGTCTCGCCGCCTGTGATGGTGCGCTGGTTGAGCAACAGGCGAAATGGGATAATCAAGCTAGTTTGGGCGTGGTACTGGCGGCGAATGGTTATCCCGATGCTTACACTAAGGGCGAAGTGATTGCCAATATTCCCGATGCAACAGAGACCGCCAAAGTATATGGCGGCTGCGGTCAGGACGACCACAGTCACGAGTATCCTTTCAGGTTTAAACGCCCTCATCTCCAACATCAATAAAGATATGCTTAGACGGGAAGTATAAGGTAAGTTGAAAGCAAGTATCCAGTGATACTGCTGCTTAACAAAACTAGAATATTGTATTGGTCAGTAACCAATTCTGTGGTAAACAGTCGGCTGTTCCCAACAAATGACCGGAGAAGACATATTGTCAGACATCGAAGCAGTTTCCGGCGCTCATTCAAATCACCATAAGCATACTTTTCTAGGCATAGTGCTGACCATATTTGGTGGTCTGTGTTTTTCGATACAGGATTCTGGTATCAAGTGGGTATCGGCCGAACTGGCTGTGGTGCAGATTCTGTTTCTGCGCAGTGTTATCGGTATAGTGGTACTGACGGCGAGTACTCGATTGACCGGGGAGTGCATCCGTTTGCGTGTGCAACGGCCAGGATTGCTCTTGTTTCGCACTGCAGTGAATATATTGTCCTGGTTCTTATTTTTCAGTGGCCTGCAATATTTACCCCTGGCTACCGCGATGGCCTTGTTTTTTTCCTTTCCTTTGTTTCTTGCCGTATTGTCTGTACCGTTGCTTGGTGAGAAAGTGGGTATCAGGCGGACTATCTCAATTGTCGTTGGGTTTGTCGGTGTGTTGTTTATTACAAATCCGGCCGCGGGGGTCGAGTGGCCTATGCTTTATATGCTAGGTGCTGCATTTGGCTGGTCGCTGGTGGCGAGTACCACACGGATTGTTGGTCAAACCGAAAGCACGAGCACGGTTTTGTTTTTTACCTTATTCGGCTTCGTGCTTACTACCTGTGTGCCTCAATTCTGGATCTGGCAGGCAATCGATATGCAAACCACAGGTTTGATAGTACTGGTGTCAGTTTTTGGCGTCGTTGCCCAGTTTTGTCTGACCAGGGCTTATGCTATAGCAACGCCGTCGCTGATTGCACCTTTTGAATATTCCGGCTTAATCTGGGCTGCACTTATCGGTTATGTGGTTTGGGGTGATATTCCGGGAGTCAATGCAATTATTGGCACGGCACTGATTGTGTTTAGCGGTTTGTATATTATTCACCGTGAAGCGGTATTGTCCAGACGTGCAAAGGTTGTGGTCAGGCAGTAGTATTAAGTCGATTTTAGTATTGGTTTTGTAGAGGTTAGGTTTATCGAACCCGTTTCTTTCTGACAGGTGCGATGGGCATAGATAGCTCCTGCAATCTTTACGCATTCCCACCATCCCTGGCGGTCATCGTAGCCCTACTCCATATCCCCAACCCCAGCCGGTTGCCATTGCGCCTGTTGCAACAACCAGGTTTCATCTTTCACCAACAACAATTCAAACCTGTAAATCCTTGCTCGCAAACTAGCCAACACCGAAGCATCTGAAATAACATTACCTGCCATCGCTACGTGCAACGTTACTTGCGCCTCACCCGGCGAAAGAAAGTCAATTTCATTTATTTTTGTAAACAGATGAATATTCCTGTGGCGAAAAAAGTATAGTTTTGCCAGTTTTTCAATTTGTGTTCGACCATAGCCCCTCGGATCGCGATAACTGCTATGAATCAAATCGGCGAGATCGCTAGCACTGCGTGCTTCTGCTGCTTCGACTCCAGATTCTATGTATTGCCGGATTTCGTCTTCGGGTGACATTTCGCTATCCGAACAGGCCTGGAGCGTCATCATCAGCACGGTCAACAGGTAAATTAAAGATCTTTTAGTCATTTCATAGCTCTCCGGCATAAGTGCGTTGCAACTCTTCCAGTAACACATCGATTAAGTGTCCACGCGGGTTATCGTTCCTAGCCAACAGACCCAGGGTTCGAAACACCGGCGGATCGGTAAAGGCCAGTGTTCGAATACTTCTAGATAAAGATTGCAGGTTTTTTCCGACCGGTAGTACTGAGACGCCGAGGCCGTTTTTGACTAGTGACGATATTGCATCGAGGGTGGTTATTTCCATCGAGGTGTCGACGTGGATATCACGTTGCTTGAGTTCTGCATCGATGAGCTGGGCCAATGTCGCCTGTCGATTGAAACGGATGTATGTGTTGTTCTGTAATACTTCACGATAATCTTTTCCCTTAGCATCGCGGTGTGCGATGACGACTAGTTCCTCGCGGGCGATTGGTGTGAATTGCATGTCGATGACGGGTTTTTCCAGTTCGGTAATAATCGCGCAGTCGATACGATGGTTTTGTAATTGCTGCACCAGTTGCGTGGTGAGATCGGTATGCAACTGCAGGAATAATCCCGAATCACGTTTGCGCAGGCGTCCGAGTGCTACCGAGACACCACCGGCTACTGCGGTATGAACCGCTCCAATTTTTAGTATTCCCTGTTTATCACGACCGACGACACTGCTTCCCAATTCATCCCAGAGCACGAGTATGCGGCGGCTGCGGGAGACGAATTCAACACCGGCTTCGGTTAGCCTTGGTGGCCTAGAACTACGATCAAACAGTTGCTCGCCGATGTCTCTTTCTAACGCCTGGATTTGCAGACTAACATTCGATACCGACATATTCAGCGCAGATGCGGCAGCCTGAAAACTGCGATGATCGGCGATACTGATGAGAGATTTAATTGATTTGATATCCATGTTTGATAATCGTAACTTTATCTTTAAGAATACTCAACAATATAATTTGCTAATTGAGTATTCATAAATTAATATCGTGCGAAGTTATGAATAGCAAGCAATTATCGGTACGTATCTGGCGTGGCAAAGACAATGGTGGGCTTGAAACCTATCAGGTGCCAGCACGCGAAAACCAGACCGTGCTTGACGTCATCACCGAGGTGCAGCGCTTGCATGCGCCGGACCTGGCTTATCGCTTCGCCTGCCGGGTCGGTGTCTGTGGCTCCTGCGCGATGACGGTGAATGGCAAACCACGCTGGACCTGCCGTACGCATGTGAAGAAAGTGGCCGATGAAGGTGTACTCACGGTGGAGCCGCTTCGAAACCTGCCGCGTATTAAGGACCTGGTTTGCGATCTGGCACCGTTTATAGATACCTGGCAAAAGGCTGGCGCACCATTTTCCGGCAATCAAACCCGTCAACAGCCACCGGCAACCGTCGATCCTAATTCGAAAGCGAGACTCACCGCCGATGCCGCGCTGCAATGCATTAACTGTGCGGTTTGTTACAGCGGCTGCGATGTCGTCAACTGGAACCGCGATTACCTCGGCCCGGCAGCACTCAATCGCGCCTGGACGTTGGTGAATGACGAGCGGCATGGTCAACGCCAGCAAACCTTCGACCAGGCATTCGCCGATGGTGGTTGTGGCAATTGCCATAGCCACGGTAATTGCACACGGTTGTGTCCGATTGAACTCAGCCCATCGCAGAGCATCGCCGGTTTGAAACGCCTGGCTTTGACCGGGCTGGACAAGAGGTATTAGTTGTGGAGCGTCGTCTATTTGTTCTGCAGCGTTTGAGCGCTATGCTACTGGCGCTGTTGGTTTTCATCCATCTTGGTTTGATTCTATTTGCCGTACGCGATGGCCTTAGCGCCGCTGAAATATTGGGTCGAACCCAGGGTAATATTTTGTGGGCGACCTTTTATGGTTTGTTTGTGTTGTTAGTCGCCATCCACGCACCCATCGGCGTGCGCAAGGTTTTACAAGAGTGGACTGGATTACCAGCTTCGACAATCAATAGTGTTTGCTGGGGTTTTGCATTGCTGCTGTTAGTTCTTGGTTTTCGCGCCGTTGCTGCAGTGGTTTAGAGCAATGGTCATTGCGAGAAGCGGAGCGACGTGGCAATCTTTACGAATTTGGTACCTTATCAAAAAGATTGCCGCGCTTCGCTCGCAATGACGGGCTTTGGCATAAAGATATATTTCTTAAACCAATCATCATGAACCCACTCCGAAACCATAAAAGCTATATCGCCGCCATCGGCCATCGACTGTCTGGTATTGCGCTGGCAATCTTCCTGCCGTTCCATTTTTTATTACTCGGCACCGCGCTTGAAGGTGCTGAAGGACTCGACGCCGCACTGGCCTTCACCGATTCGCCTCTGGTCAAAATCGCTGAATGGGGGCTGGTCATGCTGCTGGCGCTGCACCTGTTATTCGGTCTTCGCGTACTGGCGCTGGAATTCACCAACTGGCCAAACCATGCCGAGACATTATCTAAGTGGGTGTTGCCCAGCCTTGTCACCAGTGTGTTTGTCGGCATAATTTTTCTTGTTCACGCCTTTTGACCATGAACATCGATACCTATAAAACCGATATTTTAATTCTCGGCTCGGGGGGCGCGGGGTTGTTTGCTGCATTACACGCCAAACAGGCTAATCCTGAACTGGATGTCACCATCGCAGTAAAAGGCCTGCTGGGTAAGTCGGGCTGTACGCGCATGGTGCAGGGCGGTTATAACGTCGCACTCAATCCTGGTGATTCGGTGGAACGGCATTTCATGGACAGTATCGTCGGTGGCAAGTGGCTACCACGACAGGATCTGGCCTGGAAGCTTTGTGAAACCGCTGTGGAACGTATTTACGAACTTGAAAACGAACTCGGGTGTTTCTTCGATCGCAACCCGGACGGCACCCTGCACCAGAAAGCCTTTGCCGGGCAAAGCTTCGACCGCACTGCGCACAAAGCCGATTTGACCGGCATCGAAATCATTAATCGTTTGATGGAAAAGGTCTGGAGTCTGGACGTCAATAAGCTCGAAGAACATCGTGCCATCGAATTGATTCCTGCTGCCGATGGTTCGGGTATTGCCGGTGTGCTGTTAATCGATATCCGTACTGGAGGTTATCGATTCGTCCAGGCCAAAACTGTGTTACTCGGCACCGGCGCGGGACCAACCATGTACAAATATCACACGCCCTCGGGTGATAAAAGCTGCGATGGACTGGCCATGGCGCTGCGTTATGGCTTGCCGTTACGTGATATGGAAATGGTGCAGTTTCATCCAACCGGCATTCTCGCCGGTAGTAGCACACGCATGACCGGTACCATTCTCGAAGAAGGTTTGCGTGGTGCAGGTGGATATTTGCTCGACGGCAATGGTGAGCGTTTCATGAGTAATTACCACGATGCCGCCGAACGTGCTACGCGTGATATCGTCTCACGCAGCATGTATAACGAAATCCGCGAAGGTCGCGTCACCCCGCAGGGCGGTTTGTATATAGAAATGGCGCACCTTGGCCCAGATAAGGTGCGACAGAAATTCCCCGGTATGGTGAAACGCTGTGAAGACTGTGGCTTCGACCTCGCCGGTGGTCGCGTAGAAGTGGTGCCCACCGCGCATTACATGATGGGTGGTATCGAAATGGATATCGATTGTTCGACCGCATCACCTGGGCTTTATGTAGCTGGCGAAGATGCCGGTGGAGTGCATGGTGCCAATCGACTCGGCGGTAACGGCGTTGCCAATTCCACGGTTTACGGCGGTATCGCCGGAGAAGAAATGGCGAAAGCAATTGCTCAGGGTGCCAGTATTCGCCACCCCGATCAAACAGCTATCGATGCAGGTATCGCCAGGGCCGAATACCCCTTTTCCAAATCACCTTACGATTTAACAGATTTGCGCGAGTGCCTGTGGAACGATAT
>JAAENK010000288.1 GCA_024224415.1 Gammaproteobacteria bacterium
GGTGTTAAATATCGACAACTTCAGTTTCTGAGTGTGCAGAATTATTATTAATTATTTTATTTGCCACCGAGCTTGGAATAATCGTCGCAGTTGAAATACCAATAGAACCGGTGATGGCCAATGATTTATGGCAATTGTGCGGCATGAAGTATCTGACTTTAATCGTCCCTCCCGCTGTCGGCGAACTCAGTAATACTGGCTTAGGGATAACCATATTAGATACATCGCCAAACCCCATTGCCAAACCCGCTTTACGACGCAGATTTTCCAGGCGCGTCATGAAAGCTTTGTCAGCATCCAGCTCTGATGGCGATTCACTGCCACTCTTATTCAGACTTTTTGCATCAATCAATACCATCGGCATTGCCATATCGATGCAAGTCACCTCAATACCATCAAAAATATCAACGACATTACCGGTAGGCAGTAATTTCCCGGTTTTACAACCTGCGGAGTTTAAAAAAGTCAGGCTAAGCGGTGCCGCCTGGCCTGGCACACCGTCAATATGGGTATCGCCTTCATAGCTGACCTGGCCACCAGGCGTCTGCACCTCAACATCAATAAATGTATTGGTGTTAACGTTACGCACGCGGACCGTCGTTAC
>JAAENK010000289.1 GCA_024224415.1 Gammaproteobacteria bacterium
CCCGGCACCAGGTAGTAGGGCATATCGAAAATATTCGAGGCGCTGTGAAAAGCCTGCGCCGAATTGGTGAATTCGGGAGATACCGGTACAGGATCGGTAATATCGCCCAGATGAACCACGAACGCAGGGTTCATGGCATTCACGCGCGCAATCAGATTATCGTAGGTGGCTGCAAGTTTGCTGCCGTAAGTATCCCCGCTTTCAAAAGACCCAACTTCGAAGGACAGATTTTCCTCCTCGGTAAGGTGCGAATCTGCGACGATAGCGAAGCTAAATAGCGTGCGGTTTTTATCGATTTTCACCACCACTTTCCTGCTTGTTAAAATAACGGTACTTCGAAGGTCTCTGCCAGTTCAGTAATCCCCGTCGGAATCAATCCATCGGTGTATCTTCACTCAGTACATTGGTAAAGCAGCGGTGGACATTTGCCAGCTGGCTTCCAGGCTGTTAATTCGTAACTACGGTCAACCAAGGCTTTTAATATACCTTGAGGCATCGGTAGCAGAATTTTTACCCGCATTAAGACCACCATCGACACTGGCCCACCGGGACGGGCTACAGGCTTCACCAGAGAAAAATAATTTCTCGGCCAGCGTTTGACGCAACACAGCGCGCATCGGTTGCTTACCCGGTCTCGCGGTAGAATAGGCTCCGTCCCAAAAAGATATCTTACCGGTCGTGGTGGCATAACCTTTAACAAATTTCTTCTCTATATCATTCCCTAACATGCTTTTCATACCATCCAGGCTATAAGCAATTGAAACATCCATCGACTCATTTTCCAGCGCTTTGGCCTGATCGCCGCCAACATAGGAATAAACCAGATTAGTGCCACTCATATTGGCCATATAACCCACCCCGTTTTCATCATGTTGTTGCTGATCAACATAGACATCGGCACCATAGCCAAACACGTCGTCGGTAAACTGCAAGCCAATATAATTCATTACCGCCATATCAATGCCGTCGATGGCTTCCTGTTTTTCCACCGGTAATTCGGGCGTAAATTTAATACGGTTATTTGCCAGTACACCCACCGACACGGTAAGGATGGCCGCCTTCGCCTTTATGGTTCCCGCTGAGGTGATTACCTTGACACCTTCCCCACTCCAATCTACTTCGGTAACCCAGGTGCCTAATGAGACCGGCACATCCTGACCATAATGCGCCACCAGGGCGCCATAACCTTCTCTACAAAAATGTTGCCCACCACCTTCGCTGTTCCACCAGTCTGTAGGGGAATAATCCTTGGAATTTTGCGCCATACTCCAAACACCCTGGTTGGCAGCTACGGTATAACCCCAGGGGAGTTTAAAAAAGTCCTCGCCGAGGGCCGTGCGAGCGTTGTCATCGTCACCCCTGACACTGTAAGCGGAAGCTTTGATTTTCCGATTAAATAGTTTGTAGGTCTTATCCTGGTCGCGGGATTCTTCTTCGGTTGCTTCACGACTACCGACAAAAGATTTAGATACCCTGGGGTCTCGATAAATATCAAAACCATTGTCTTTACCGTACTTGATCAAGGGGTTAGCGGTTGGATAGTTTACCCAGTGAGCGTGCATATCAAATGGCACACCAAAGATATCGTTATCGGTGTGGACACGACCACCGATGCGATTGCTCGCCTCCAGCACGACGAAACTGATGCCTTCGGCATGTAATGTCTTAGCGGCTTCCAGGCCGGCAATACCAGCGCCAATAATCACCACCTCGGGATTCGTCGGAGTATTGGCAAATACGATACGCGGCGCAAAAATGGAAGCTACGCCAGCCTTTAATAAAAGTCTTCGTTGGCTTCTCTTTCTATTAATCATCACAATAGCCTCTTTACTATTTAGTCACAAAATGAACGATTACCCTGTCTGGAAAAAGTGCTTTGCGTCATCTTGCTCGCTTCATTTTCGGTATTAATTCTACACCACTGCTGTCCCGTTAACTCGGTTCCGTCATACCGGACTTGATCCGGTATCCAGTAAGTCGTTGAAACCACTGGGTTCCGGCCTGCGCCGGAATGA
>JAAENK010000290.1 GCA_024224415.1 Gammaproteobacteria bacterium
CTGACCTGAAATGATTATAGTAAAGAATAGCCACTTTTCCGGATTTTCATTAATCGAACTGGTGGTTGTCATGCTCTTACTCGGCATCCTCTCCCTGTTCGCTATGGGTCGCCTGTTTGATCAAAACCAGTTTGCGGCTAGAGGGTTTTTTGATGATATGGTGACGGCGGTTCGCTTTGCCCAAAAACTGGCAGTTAGTACTGGCTGCGAAGTGCAAGTTTTGATCACCTCAACTAGCTATCAATTGCGTCAGAGTTCCAGCTGCACGGCGGGGGATTTTACCAATCTAGTACCCAATCCCGCCAATCGCGCTAACGACTATTTGAATAACGATATGCCCGACGGTTATAGTTTATCGTCGGCTACCATCCTTTTTAACTGGTTGGGTGTACCCAGTTCGGGCGTAGATACCGTGGTTACGTTTTCGGGGGGTAGTACTCCACTTAGTTTCACAGTTTATGGTCAAACGGGCCTGGTCGATGTCTAACCAACGCCAGACAGCTTTTACCCTGATTGAAGTAATCACCACTATCGTCATTCTTGCGGTAGCCGCCACTGCCATCATGAGTGTTTTTACCAGCACGATAAAAAGTAGCGCCAACCCTATGATCCAGCAACAGGCAGTATCGATAGCCGAGGCTTATATGGAAGAAATTTTATTAAAATCGTTTAGTGATCCGGATGGCATTGGTGGCGAAAGCCGGAGTAATTATGATGATGTGTTTGATTACGATGGCCTGAATGATGTGGGTGCCAGAGATCAGGATGATAATGCAATTGCTTCTCTGGCTGATTACACGGTAACGGTAAGCGTTGCTAATGATGCTTTAAACGGAATTGCTTCTGCGGATGCAGCGCTTATTACTGTCACTGCTGATCATACAGTGCTTGACCCCATTGTTTTACAAGGTTATCGGGCCAATTACTGATGCCTCGCGAGATAAACCAATTTGGTTTTTCGATGCTTGAATTGATACTGGTGATTGTCTTGTTGGGAATTCTCGCGAGCGGCGCGGGACTTTTGATAACCAGGCCAATTGAAGCTTATAACGATCAACTCAGGCGACAGCAGCTAGTTGATCAGGCTGAAATGGCATTGCGGCAAATTGCCCGCGATATACGCCGGGCCTTGCCGAACAGTATTCAGGTCGATGCAACTGGTATTGCGCTTGAAATGATCAATACTATCGATGGCGCGAGGTATCGGGATGAAGTCGGTGGCGTTTCATTTGTCGCCGCTAATGACTGGCTCGATTTCTCTGCTGCAGATAGCGATTTTAATTTGCTAGGCCAATTTAGTAGCGTTTCTACCGGTGTGTGGCCGGCCAACCAGCGCCTTGTGATATATAATACTGCCCCGACTGATATTTATCAGGATATCAATATTGGTGTTGGTGTAAATTCCGGCATTGTTACAGCGGCTTCAACAACAGTAACAGTTTCTAATATTACTGCTGATCCCAGCGAATATGATGAATACCACATAAATTTAAGTCCAGCTTTTCAGTTCACTCAGCAGTCGCCAGGCCAGCGGACATTTGTGATTGATGGTGCTATCAGCTATATCTGCAATACCGCTGCCGGAACGATTACGCGCTACGACAATTATCCTTACCAATCAACCCAGCTGACTTCCGATGTGTTGCTCTCAGCTTTGTCTGGAGTTGAAAGTGGCCTGGTGGTTTCGCAACTGTCGAGTTGTAATATTAGCTACAATGCGGGAACCGCCCAGCGAGGCGGTATTGTCACCATTGAAATTTCTCTCAATGATGCAACGGGTGAGAGTATTTCACTGCTACACCAGGTGCATGTGGTGAATGTGCCATGAACAGAGTCTTTCGACGGATACGACAGGCAGGTTTTACCCTGGTAACAGCGTTATTTTTACTGGTGGTGGTTGCCCTGTTAAGTGTCTACATGATCAACTTTAGTGCTGTACAACACACCACGCTGGTTTATGGTTTGCAGGGCGCAAGGGCGATGCAGGCAGCCCATGCAGGGTTGGAGTGGGGTATTTATCAGGCCTTTGATGCCAATGCCTGCCCAGGCAGCACGCCATTTACTACCGGTACGGGGGGGCAGATAGACAATTTTACGATTCAGCTTAGCTGTGTGCGCACGACGCATATAGAAGCGGCGACGACTATCATAACCTATCAGCTTACTTCGCAGGCTAGCATAGGTACTTTTGGCTCGCTGGATTACATTTTTCGTAGTTTACAGGCAACTGTATCGAATCAGCCGCCATAATTGTTGCCTAACGCACAATTGAAAAAACTATGATCTAGTTCACTGTTTGTTATTTTTCCTTATATATTTCAACTAGTTTGATACTTTAATTAAGGTATCAGTTGAGTTGTTGAGAATCTGACACTATACTGTTGTGACTAAGTACCACGCCAATTGGGTATGTCACTAAACAGTATAAAAAAACCGACGCTATTACTCGTTGATGATGATTCGATTATTGCTGATAGTCTGGAGTATATGCTGAAGGAAGAATATCAAATCGAACGCGCCTCGGATCGTTTATCCAGCTTCGAGGTTTTGCATAAAATGGAAGACTCACCTGTTCTGGCATTGGTTGATCTTGGGTTGCCACCGGATACGCACAGACCTGACGAAGGCCTGGCGGTGATCCGCAAAATATCCCAACTGCACCCAACCACACGTGTGCTGGTGTTATCGGGCCAGGACAACAAGACGCATGTGTTTCGTGCCAAGGAAGATGGTGCCGTCGATTTTATCGCTAAACCCTGTGACATAGCTGAAATAAAAGTACGTTTAAAAAAACAGATTAAAGTTGCCGGGGGTAACGATACTGAAGAGCAGGATATCGAAGGTATTATTGGTTCCAGCGAAGTTATCGAGTTGCTCAGAATGCAAATTCGTCAGCTTGCTGACTCACCTTATCCGGTGCTCATCGAAGGCGAGTCTGGCAGTGGCAAAGAAGTCACAGCAAGAAGTCTACACCGTTGTAGTGCTCGTCATCAGCAAGCCTTTTTGAGCCTGAATTGTGCAGCTTTTAACGGGGAGTTGCTCGAGTCACAGTTATTTGGCCACGCGAAGGGTGCTTTTACCGGCGCTACGGAAACCAAGAAAGGGTTTTTTGAAGAAGCTGCTGGCGGTACTTTACTGCTCGATGAGGTCGCCGATCTTCCTCTGGATTTGCAGGCCAAGTTATTACGTGTGCTAGAAGATGGGGAATATTACCGTCTTGGTGAAACCCGGTCACGTTATGCTACGGCACGGGTGCTGGCGGCCACCAATAAAGATATTTATGCCGAAATCGGTAAGGGATTTTTTCGTGAAGATCTGTACCATCGGCTTAGCGTGTTGACAGTTCGAGTGCCTTCCCTGAATGAGCGAGGCGAGGACAAGCTTGAATTGCTGGATTATTTTAAACAGCAGGTTAGCGAACAGGTGGTAACCTTTCGATTTGATGACGAAGCGACTGAACTGTGGTGCAATTATGACTTTCCGGGTAACGTGCGCGAGTTACGCAATATTATCATCCGACTTTCCGCCAAATATCCTGGTCAGACTATTAAGCTTGGCATACTGAAGCAGGAAATGTCGGGTTTACAGAAGCCTGCTGGTGATAATAGTCGCGAAGCCTGGTTGACGCAGGCTATGAACGATACCCACTTCGAGCTTGATAAAATGCTCAAACTGGTAGAAAAAGAAGCGATTGAACTAGCCATGCAGGTTCATAATGGCAACGTTAGCAAGGCTGCTGAGATGCTTGGTGTCAATCGAACCACCCTGTACGGTCGCATGGACCGTAGCGGCGAATAGGCGGCGAAATGTACGAAGCACATTTTGGACTTAAACGATCACCATTCAAGATTACGCCTGATACAAGTCTGTTTTACGATGGTGGCAAACGTGGCGATATTCTCGGCGGTCTGGTTTATGCGGTGCACCGTGGCGAAGGTATAGTTAAGGTTGTAGGTGAAGTAGGCAGTGGTAAGACAATGCTATGCCGTATGTTGCAGCTTAAACTGCCGAACACCGTCGAAATTATTTATATCGCGAATCCCAGCGTCTCAGCGCAGGATATCCTGTTTGTTATTGCCCACGAGCTTGGGTTATCGATTGATAAAAATGCATCAAAACACGAAGTCATGCATATGCTGCAGGACTACTTACTGCAGCGCCATATGGAAGATAAGCAAGTTGTGCTGTTTGTAGAAGAAGCGCAGAGCATGCCGCTGGATACCCTGGAAGAAATTCGGCTATTATCAAACCTGGAAACAGATCAGCATAAGCTGCTTCAGATAATCCTATTTGGGCAACCCGAGCTCGATGAAAATCTGGCGCAACAATCTATCCGGCAATTACGTGAGAGAATCACCCATAATTTTAATCTATCGCCTTTAACCCACGACGAAATTCACAGATATCTAAACTTTCGTATGCGCGAGGTGGGGTATACCGGGCCAGAGTTAGTCGACGTTAGTCTGGCGAAAAAGGTTGAGCAGTATTCGGGTGGCTTACTTCGACGAATAAATATTATCGCTGACAAAATACTACTTTCCGCTTTTGCCGAAAGTACTCACAATTTAACTTCAAAGCATGTCGTAGCAGCCGTTAATGATAGTAGTTTCGGTCAGGATGTAAAAAAACCGACTAATAATATCTGGTGGGTGCTGTTGTTTGTCGTGATAGCGGCTATTATTGGTATTTATGCAACTCAACATCTCTGGAAGCCAGTTATTCTGGGTGTGTCGATGGTGACAGGTGACGAAAAGGTAAAAACTGAGAAAACGCTCACGGAAAATTTTAGCCAGTCGGTAGAGGCTAAAGTCGAGCAGGAAGTACCTGTAACAGTGACTAAAGCCGAGGCAAATCTGCAGACAGATTTGTTTGAAACGACAACCGGGCAGATATTGCAGGCAGATACTCAGACAGAACCAGAGGTCGTTATAGCGGAAGAAAAGACAGAATTACCAGACGAGGCGCAGCAAAGCAATATTTCTGATAGTGCGCCTGTAAATGAAGTTGTTGAAATTAAACAGGAAATAGTCGCTATACTGGTTAATCCTGACTTGACCGAAGGTGATAATCGGTGGCTTAATGGCAGACTAAAGCAGAGTCGAGAATGGCTAAGTAAGGCAAATCGGGACGCGGTTTCAATACAGGTAATGATGCGAAAGGCGTCGGCAGTCGAGCAACTGGTTGCTTATTTAAGAAATGATTGGCCGTTGGATCTGCGACAAACTTATTTATACGTAGTAAAAACCGATACACAAAGTATTTTTCGTGTGTTTTATGGTGAGTTTGATTCGTTGGCAAAAGGTAAGCGTGAGCTAGAGCGTTTGCCGGAATCTGTCAAGGTCAATGCTCCCTATTTGCAGTCAGTATATAGAATGCGAAAAGTATTGCTCTAATAGCTTTGGTTTTATCCGGGAAAAACGATGAGAAAAATTATATCAATAACCGCCCTGATCATCCTGACTTCGTGTCAAAGTTTGATGGAAAAGAATGAGCGCATGGAGGTAGTCGGTCATGTCGATACGCCGGCACCGGAAGTCAATCAGGCGATAATGGAGATACCTCCGTTGGTCGAACAGGTGCCGGTCATCGCGGCACCCGAACCCGTGGAAGAGTTACAGACCTTTACCGTGGTAGCAACTGACCTTCCAGCGAATGAGCTACTATTTGCACTAGCTAGAGATGCGAGATTGAATCTCGATATTGATCCGCTAATCAGTGACAACGTCAGTATCAATGCTATCGACCAGACATTACCGCAAATTTTGAAACGAATTTCCAGACAGGTTTCATTACGGTACTTTCTGGATGGTCCTAATCTGGTGGTGCAGAGAGATCTGCCGTTTACGCGGGTTTATCGGATTGATTATCTTAATATGTCGCGTACCACAAGTTCGAGTATTGATGTTTCGACCCAGATTGCTTCGACCGGTAGCTCTGACGCCGGAGGCGGCGGCAGTAATTCAGCCGCCACTGTTAGTAATGAAACGAAACATGACTTCTGGTTCACTCTGGAAGAAAACATCAAATTGATGGCAGCTACCGGCGAAGATGCAGGGATAGTCATTTCCAATCGTGAATCGGGCACTATTTCTGTCAAAGCAACTGCTGCCGCCCACGATGATATACAGTACTTCATTGATGAGGTTCTAAAAAGCGTTCGACGCCAGGTGTTAATCGAAGCCACCGTAGTCGAGGTCACGCTGAGTGACGATTTCGAAACCGGTGTAGACTGGTCGAGAATAGCCAATGGCGATGGCTGGAGTATAGAACAAAGTTTACTGGGTGGGACTTTGGGCACCACGCCTTTCCTGTCTGCTACCTATGCCGACAGCAATGCCGATCGTGATATTTCCGCAGCGATTAAGGCGCTGGATTCATTCGGAGATGTTTCGGTAATGTCCAGCCCCAAGATCATGGCCTTGAATAACCAGACCTCTATATTAAAAGTGGTCGATAATCGGGTTTATTTTTCGGTGGAAGTTGATACTTCGGCCACGGATGCGGGTATAACAACAACCTTTGAAACAGAAATCCACACTGTACCAGTCGGGTTTGTGATGAATGTTACTCCGTACATTACTGAAAATGATGAAGTAATACTTAACATTCGGCCTACCATTTCTCGAATTTTACAATTTGTCACTGACCCCAACCCAACTTTGGCGGCTGCTGGTGTGGAGAGTTTAATACCAGAAATCCAGGTTCGTGAGATGGAGTCGGTATTACGGGTTGCAAATGGCAATACCGCAGTAATAGGCGGTCTGATGCAGGACGTTGCCGACAAATCAAATTCTGGCTTACCGGGCTTGCATGAAAGCGAAGGTTTTGGATTTTTGTTTGGAACCAGATCCCAGGAACTAGATAAAACCGAGCTGGTAATTTTTATTCGCCCTCGAATCATGGATAATGCAAATATCGACACCAATTTGCAGGACTTCAAGCGTTTCCTGAAGCCACCAATATTTTCGGACCAGGCCGAATAGAGCTATCTAATGAGTTTATTGTTAGACGCACTAAAAAAGGCCGCTGAGCAGAAAGAAAAACAAGCTGAAGCTGCCAAATCTGACACCAGTTCTGCTGGTGGCGACACGATTGTGCCCGATGAAACACAAACCGAACTGATCGATAGCGGTGACAATACTGAAATTAGCGAGGTTAACTATAAAGAGGTAGTGCTTCCTGCCGATGCTGATACATTATCCGAGCAGCTGAATTATGGTGCTGAAAATGAAGATACTCAGATAATACCAATCGATGACACTGTGTATGACCCGACAGCCTTCGATGAACATGATTCCACAACTGAATATCATGGTGACGAGGATACACAGGTAACGGCTGACCCTTACGAAGAACAAACACGGGTTGAATTTGAAGATGTCACCAAAGATGTGTCTGAGAACACGGTTATTGTTGAAACTAATGATGAAACCTTAGCGCCGGGTTTCGATGAAGACCAAACCATGTCTGCGTTAACCAGCGATGACGTGTCTGATTTCCTGGATGAATCAGCTGTTGCCGCTGAGATAGATGAAGTGGTTGAAGAGGATCTATCGTTATACCTCGCTGAGCAGGAATTGGGAGATGACACTGTTACAACCAATGCTCGTGCACTGGAGACTAAAGTGCAACTGTTGGCGAACAGGGCGGCGGACACAGAAGACCCCGAGTTAGCTGGTTATCGGCAGCAGGAATCCGAACAAACCAGCACGGTGACCGCGAACCCGGCAGAGTCAACGGTTACCGCTGGCATTGAGTTCGAATCTTTAAGAAACGAAAATACGATCTTACGTCAAGATTCGACATCAACTAACACTTATGCTCCCGATAATTATGATCGTACACTGATACGATCCGTCTCCGAAGATGAATCGAAATTCTTTGCCGGCATGAAATCAGAAGAAGATGTTTTGATGACACCGGATTACGCCAAGCGGGTATTCCTCAGTAAATCATCCGCCAGTAGAAGCCATCTTTACAGGTTATATGCCGGTATTGCGGTTATTATTATGCTGGCCATTAGTATTTACGCGGCAATAGAACTGGAGCATGAGATTACGCAGATAGATAATTCGCTAGTTCAATTGAAGCGTGATCCAATGCCTGGGTTGATTAAAAATTTAGATACCGAAAAAAGCACAAATTTATTTGAAAATGAACCCAATCCAGACATTGATAGTAAAACATTAAAATTAGTTGAAAATGCTCAGCTAGAGGTAGTAGTTGCTGGAAATGATGCAGTAGCAGATTCGCCACAAGTCGCGAACAACGTCTCCAAGCTTGAAGCTGAAGTTGAAAAAGAAGAGGCAGTATCGACTGCGGAAGCTGAAAAATCAACGAGCAGCCAGGTTGCTGAGGTTGTTCAGCCGGTAAAACAGGATAAACCCAGAACAACCAATCAACAATCGTCTAACTCGTTGAAGATCATCACCGATAGCAGGCCCGCAGAAAAAGACCAGTGGCTAGCCGAGGCTTATCAAGCTTACCAAAAAGGTGACGATGAGGCTGCGTTGGAAAAATATAATCGGGTGCTGGCATTGGAACCAAATAATCGTAACGCTTTGCTCGCCAGGGCTGCTATCTCGATTCAAAATGCCGATATCAAATCAGCAATAGATGATTATCGTTCGCTATTACTGGTAAACCCTAAAGACTCGATGGCAATGTCGTCGTTGATATCAGTTGCCAGCATATCTCCCCAGCATTCCGAGTCGCAGTTGAAGTTAATGATTCGTGAGGAACCCGAATCACCTTATTTAAACTTTGTACTGGCGAATGTATATGGTTTACAAAATCGCTGGCAGGAAGCCCAGGGGTTCTATTTCAAGGCTTTGGAAATTAGCCCGGAAGATCCAAATTACGCTTATAACCTGGCCGTTAGCCTGGAGCATATTGCCAAGCCAAAAGTAGCAATTGTGTATTACGAAAAAGCACTTTTCAATTTTAGTAACGGTCTTGCTACATTTAATAAAGACGTGGTCGATCGCCGCATTGAAGTGTTACGACGATTATGAATGCTGAGAATAAACCCAGGCGCCTGGGCGAAATCCTGATCGATGAAGGTGTCATCACCAAGGATCAGCTAAATATCGCGTTAACCGAGCAGAAAAAAGTAAGTGAGCCTTTGGGCAAGTTGCTGGTAAATCTCGGCTTTGCCACCGAAGCCATCATGCGTTCGGCTCTGGGGGAAGCGCTCGAGCAGGATAGTGTGGATCTTTCGCGAGTAGTTCCCGACCCGGATGCGATCAAAATGATCAACTCCGATACAGCGCGTAAGCATAAAGTCATCCCACTGACCTATGACTTAGCACGCGGTACCCTGACTATTGCGATGTCGGATACCTTCAATTTGTTTTCGCTCGACAGAATTCGCATTCAGATAGGCCAGCATATTGAATTAAATCCGGTGCTAGCGGGTGAAGCCGAAATATCGAGTGCAATCGATCAGTTTTATGGGTATGAACTATCCATCGATGGCATCCTGCGTGAAATCGAAACCGGCGAGGCCGATTATACTAACTACCAGGGTGATATCGAAGAATATAGTCAGCCGCTGGTGCGACTGGTCGATGTCATGCTCTCTGATGCAGTCAAACGCGGTGCGTCGGATTTACACTTTGAGCCGGAAGAGAGTTTTCTACGTATTCGCTATCGCATCGATGGTGTTTTGCGACAAATCCGGAGCCTGCACAAAACCTACTGGCCAGCCATAGCTGTTCGTCTGAAGGTTATGGCTGATATGAATATCGCCGAAACACGTTCACCTCAGGACGGCAGAATTTCTCGAACCATTATCGGTCGGCAAATCGATTTCCGTGTTGCATCGCAACCAACGATTCATGGTGAAAATATCGTATTACGTATCCTGGATCGCGAAAAAGGCGTCATTCCGCTGGAGCAGCTGGAGCTGCCGGACGATACTCTACGTATTTTAAAGATTATGATGTCTCGACCCGAGGGCATCATACTGGTTACTGGCCCGACCGGTAGTGGTAAGACAACCACGCTTTATTCATTGCTGAATCATTTAAGCAATGAGCAAATTAATATCATGACCCTGGAAGACCCGGTAGAATATCCATTTCCATTGATCCGCCAGACTTCAGTGAGTGAAGCGGCCGGTATGGGGTTTGCGAATGGTATCAAATCGCTGATGCGACAGGATCCTGATGTGATTCTGGTGGGTGAAGTGCGTGATGAGGAAACCGCCGATATGGCCTTCCGCGCAGCTATGACCGGCCATCAGGTTTATACTACTTTGCATACCAACTCGGCGATTGGCGCGTTGCCCCGTTTGCGTGATATTGGCATTATTCCGGAAATAATGGCAGGTAATATTATCGGTGTGCTGGCGCAACGTTTGATCAGAAAGCTGTGTAAATACTGTAAAGTTCCGCATAAACCAAGCAAGGATGAATTGCGGTTATTGAGTAATCGTGAGGGCTCGGTACCTAAAGTCATTTATAAGCCAAAAGGCTGTACCACCTGCGATAACACAGGTTATAAAGGGCGCCTGGCATTGCTCGAAGTGTTGAAAATGAACTCTGAACTCGACGACTTGCTGGCGCAGGGCGCGACTACCAAGGAAATTCGCGATACGGCCAACAATCAGGGTTTTCTAACGCTTGCCGATGATGGGGTTAGACACATTATTGATGGCATAACCTCGGTTGATGAAGTTGCGCGGGTAGCCAATCTTACCGAGCGCATGAATTAAGCCATGCCGCTATATAAATACAAGGCAATTGACGCCAGCGGCAAGTTTATCAATGGCAGCCTTGATGCCGGTAATGTATCCGATCTTGAGTTGCGCCTTGAAAAAATGGAAATGGATCTGGTTACTTTTAAGCAAAAGCAACATGGTTCGGATCTGTTTGGTCGAAATAAAATAGGCCGTCGTGACCTGATTAATTTTTCGTTTTACCTGGAACAGTTATCACGGGCAGGTGTGCCTATCCTGGAAGGACTTGCCGATTTACGTGATGGCGAAGAGAATCCCGCATTTAGAGATGTGATTGCCAGCGTCATCGAAGCTATCGAGGGTGGTAATTCATTTTCCCAGGCTTTGGCACTATACCCAAAAATATTTGATAATGTTTTTGTCAGTCTGATAAAGGTTGGCGAAAAAAGTGGCAAAATGAGTGAAGTTTTAGTAGACATTACCGAGACATTAAAATGGCAGGATGAACTTCTGAGTAAAGCCAGAAAAATAATGACTTATCCTGCGGTTATCGGTACGTTGGTTTTATCGGTGATTATGTTTATGATGATATTTGTCGTACCAGATATTATGGATGCCATAGTGTCTTTAGGTGGAGAGATACCATTTGAGACGAGAGCACTGATGGCTACTTCGAATTTTCTTATAAACTATTGGTATCTGGTAATTACAACTCCTTTTGTGGTTTTTTTCGTACTCAACTATTTATATAGAACCAGCAGTAAAGCCCGGTTTAAACTCGATGGTGTGTTGCTAAAAATGTGGTTAGTAGGGCCTGTAAATGAAAAAATTAAAATATCACGATTCACTCGCTATTTCGCACTGATGTTCGCATCGGGTATTACTGTATTAGACGCCATAAGTCTGAGCAAGTCAGTAGTCAGCAATGCTGTGCTTGAAGACGGTATCGAAAAAGCCTGGCAGCAAATTTCTGAAGGTAGCAGTATTAGCGAGAGTTTCAAGAATATCGGTATTTTTCCGCCGTTAGTAGTAAGAATGTTGCGAGTTGGAGAATCTAGTGGTCAAATGGATAAATCTCTGAATAACGTAAGCTATTTCTTCGATCGTGATATCAACGATAGTATCGAGAAGATGGAGCCAGTAATGCAAACCTCAATGATGGCAGCGATTGGACTTATTGTGCTGTGGTTAGCAATGTCGGTGCTTGGCCCTATTTACGATACGATTGGCACGATCGAATTCTAGTGAAGCGGCGATGAAACGAATACTTTATTTCACAGGTTATAGAATGGTCGCCCAGGAGTGGACAGGGCGTAAGCTGGAAAGTAGTGTCTATTTTGAGCCCGATGAGCAGGGGCTTGATCTATTCAGCGCATATCTCCGATCATTCAGGAACGAACCGGTACGGCTGCTTGTCGACCTGATAGAAGAAGAATTCCGGCAGATTAAGATTCCGCTGTTACGTGGTGCCGATCGGCAGTCAATCCTGAAGAGGAATTTTAGTAAATTCTTCCGTAACTCTGAATTTAAATTTGCGATCTCCCAGTCGGTAGAAAAAAAGACAAGGAAGGAAGAGAAACTACTCCTAATTGGTTTAACCAACCAAAGCTTGCTGGAACCCTGGTTACGTCTCATCGACGATACCCGTACGCCGTTGTCTGGCATTATCAGTTTGCCACTATTAACTGAGGACTATATTGGCGAGTTGATTTCTGAATGTAAAGCTAAAATCCTGGTCAGCCAGGAAGTGCCCAGTAACCTTCGACAATCAGTTTTTATTGGCAACAAACTAATTTTGAGCAGGCTAGTGCCAATCGCAAGCTTTTATCATGGTGATTATGCCAATGATGTGGTACGAGATATTGAGAGTACACAGAGGTACCTGATCAGCCAGCGTATTGTCGAGCGATCTGAAAATGTCGCTGTTCATATATTAAGTAATAAAAGGCATCGCGATAAATTGACGATTAAGTGTGCCGAAGAGAATTTTTTTGATTTTCATGTGCATGAAATCAACCAGCAACTGGAACAACAAAAAATTGAAGTTGACGAAGAGCAGGACTTCAGTTCAGCGCTGTTTTGTTACCTGGCGAGTAAGAAGCTAGTACTTAATCATTACGCTCAATCTGATCACCAGAAATACTATCACCACCATAGAGTGAGCCTGGCTTTAAAAGTAGCCACAATCGTATTGTTTACTGTAGGTGTAGGCTTCTCTGCCAC
>JAAENK010000291.1 GCA_024224415.1 Gammaproteobacteria bacterium
CGAAATGATTAGAAACGATACCAAGCAGATAGGATAATAAAATTGGGCTTAAAATCATCAACCCGAAATAATAAGCCGGTTTACCGACCGCGTACTGAATAAAATCTGGCAGGCTATCGCGCATAGTGATAGTACCATCGAAATCGAACAAGGCCAGATTCATAGGCCGTATTTTTGTGTAAAGTTACAACTCGCCGTGGGCAGCCATGCAGGTGGGCTGTAGTACTGCTTTATTATTTTATCGATCACCGGGCGATAGCTTTCGAAGCTGAAGTCTTTGCCCTCCAGCAGATAATAATCAATACTTTCGACCATGGGGATAGTGGTGATTTCAACAGATGAAAAATGGCTCTCAATTTTTTTACGATCGTCGATATCGGGTAGCAATATTTTCAAAGTCGAGCCGTCGTGCTCACGATAATTGATGCGCTTATCGTCTTCACGTCCGTATTTGGAGGTATTGGCGAAGACATGGAAGCTATTATTTTTACAATGGTAAGCCAGTACCGAATTCTGGCTATAGCTTAAGGTATAGATGGTCTCGCCTGCGCTCAGGGCAGGACAGATTGATTCGGTCTGGGTATATACCAACGCATCGCGGTACTTTTTATTGCCGGCGAATAATTCATCGATCTGGGTAATCACCAGGAACAGAATCACGCCAACCAGTATCGACAGGATAGCATTGTATTTGAGCAAACCATGTAATCGTTCCGTGGGAAGAAGGCAAAATAAAAGATATATAAAGGTAACCGGTAGATACAACCAATGCAGGCCAATGCGTTTGAAACTGCTGGCCAGTAAAAATACCACGAGGAAACAAATGCTGATATAAAGCGCCTGCCTTACTAACGGTGAAATATTTAGTGGATACAGTTTTCCAAGCCGGTACAGTCCCTGTGGAGGTACCGCAAAACCCAGCACGACGAAATACAAAGCCATATAACCGAGATTGAAGCCGCCACCTTTGGTACGTGCAACCAGGTTGAAAAGAATATTGTTCCAGCAATTGTTCAAATTAAAAAGGATGTTCTCGAACATAAACAGACTGGCAATCGCCATCGCCACCAGCACCAGTTTCCAGGCACCAGGCCGACGGTTGAATACAAGATACAAAATCATGCCGACAAATAATGGCACCGACAAATATTTGGAAAGAAAGGTCAGGCCTAGACAAACACCAGCCAATGCAGCCAGCAAAAACGATTCTTTTTCCAACGCCTTTGAAAAATAATAAAAACCCAGTACGCCAAATATTAATAGCACAATATCGTTGGCCAGAAAGACTGCAAATAACGATAACGGCGACACCAGAAAAATCATGGCAACCATGACAGCTGTATAGCCGCCCTTCCCCGGCTCCAGTAACCGATATACCAGCCAGGCGACGAAAAATGCACTGGCAAAGGCAAATAGCCGGTAAAAATAATAATGCTCGTTGATAAAGCTGAGCAGGTATATCGACCAGCCAACAACAGGTGGATGATCATAGTATCCCAGCGCCGGATGTTGCCCCCAGCTGATAAAGTAAGCTTCGTCACCCGTCAATGGCAAAACCAGCAGAATCGCCAGCTTTATAGCCAGAAATAGCCCGGCTAAAATCTTCTCATTGGTCGATAAATGGTTTTTGAAAGCAGCTATCACAAACTCATGCCTTTGAATCTCCATTCAGGGATGTGTTTGATAATCAGCATTATCCAGCGCCAGATCCATTTGCTATAAATAACATTCTTTCCTTTTTGCTGCGCATGGAAAATATCGTCAGCAACCTGTTCGGGCTGGGCGGTAAGCTTTGCGGGCAAATCCATACCTTCGGTCATACTGGTAGCGACGAAGCCTGGTTTGACCGTGAGCACCTGCACGTTGGTGTCGTTCAATCGGTTCCTCAGGCCCGACAGATAGACACTAAACGCGGCCTTTGCAGCACCGTAACAATAGTTACTTTTACGCCCCCGATCACCGGCGACCGAGCTAATCCCAACCATGAACCCGCTACCGCGTGACTCGAAGTCGTTGGCAATGGTATCGAACAAACTGGTAATACCGAGGTAATTGGTATTGGTGATTTTCTGCGCTTCGTCGAAGCTGGTCTGCGCCTCTTCCTGTGAACCCAGGTAGCCTACCGCCGATATAACACCGATAGGTTTTTCAGGTAATGATTCATAAAATTTCTGATGCGACTCAAAATCGAGAATATCGAGTTCGCCAAAAGCCACTTTACGTTGACTGCGTATTTCAATATCGGCGGCAAGCTCCTGCAGCGACTCCGCCTGCCTTGCAGCCAGATACAAATCATAACCCTCCCCGGCATATTTTCTCGCCACTGCTTTGGCGATATCACTCCTCGCGCCAACGATTAGGACCATGCTCATACTAAATACCTACCCTGCGCGATTGCAGTGAGTTGAATTTGTGATTCATTTTATAGTGTTGCCGAATATCCCGAAATTGATCTACACTGGCGTAACCCTTTTCAAACACAGCCTGCGACACACGCGCATCCTTGGCGAGATATATTCTGCCACCATGATGTAAAACCCTCTGATCAAGTAAATTTATTAAATCGAATACACCCGGTTCAATTTTAAAATCGAGGGCGAGACTATAACCTTCCAACGGGAAAGAAAGCAGGTTTTCATTCTCAGCGCCACAAAGCTTAAGCACCGCCAGAAACGAACCCTTACCCTCATCGGAAATAACCTTCAATATCTCGCGCAAGCCCTCAAAGCTAGACGCTCTGGGCAATACAAACTGATATTGCACAAAGCCTTTCCGACCGTAAATTCGATTCCAGTCGGCAATTGCATCGAGCGGGTAAAAGAAGCTTTCAATATCGACTTTTTGTCGACTGGCGCTGGCTCGACCATAATAAAGTGCATTGAATGCCCGTATACTCCAACTATTCAAAGCAAAACCCGGAAAACTAAACGGCACGCCTGGCTTGCGTTTCACTTGATAATATAAATTTCCGTCATCACAAAATTCACCCACCATCAACAGCCCACGCCCCAGATTATCGCCCCTGGCCAGACAATCCATCCAGGCCACCGAGTAAGTCACATCCTGATATTTCTCGAAGGCTTCAAAAGTTTCCCTCAAATTAGCAGTCTTAATTGTCTGCTGATCAATAAAAGCCGAGTTTATTTTTGTCAAACTAATTTCGGCATCGAGGATAATGCCGGTCAATCCCATACCACCACAGGTCGCATTAAATAATTCATGATTTTCAGACTGACTACAATTGACGATTTTCCCATCCGGCAGCATAAGCTGGAAGGACTTCACGGAGTTGCTAAAGCACCCGGCCTGGTGGTGATTTTTACCATGCACGTCACTGGCAATCGCGCCACCCACGGTGATTAACCGAGTACCCGGCGTTACTTCTAAAAACCATCCACGTTTAACAAAAACTTCGAGAATTTCGGAAAGCAATACCCCGGCCTGTACATGCAGCAAGCCACTTACTTCATCAAAGCCAAGGAAATAATTATGCGGCCGACAAAGCACCACATGCTGGCTCAGGGCACTATCGCCATAGCTGCGGCCATTGCCGAAAGCGATGACTTCATCTTTGTCATCGATCCAATCTAGCAGTGCCTGCTTTTTATCAAGACCGATAGACTCGCTGTCAATCTGTGGATAATTACCCCAGCCGGACAAATTCATACCGACTGTTCCTTGAATACATAATTTTTATCCAGATTGTATTTAATCAAATACCCTATTGCCAAACCGGTTACAGCACCAAGATACTTGGCGCTTTCGGTATTTAGCAAGGCATCAAAAGCAATTTCGGTACCCCAGAAAATAAACGTGGTGAACACGCCGGTCAGCGAATATAAAAGGAACTTTGCAGCATCACTCTTTTTACTTACCGGCTTGTGATAAAAAATATACTTCTTGTCCATGATATATTTAGCCAGCAACCCGGCCAGGGTACCCGCCACCATAGCAAGGTAAAGACTGGCGACACCGTCGTAAAGCGAGAAACTTAAAAACTGGAACAACAAATTCAACAGAGTAGCAATCACTGCAAAGGCAGTGTACTTCAGCGCAATCATATATATATGATCCAGCCAAAGGCCGTTATCCAGGCGGCAATAGTCATTTGTAAAAAATGGTCACTGAGTACGATACGCGTCGGTGAACCACTGTTTTGCTCAACAAAAGTTATTTGCAAATATCGCATGATGCCCAGGATCACGAATAGCGCTGTGAGGTACAGGTACTCGCTGCCCAGGCGTTGAACCGAGTCAGCCGAAGTTGTGTATAAAATATAGGCGACAATCACTACTGCCGCCATGATGGTCATCGCGCTATCGATGAGCTGCAGGTTGTAACCTTCGATCACCTGGCGCATTTTCTTACCAGTATCGTTGAAAATCAGGACATCATCGCGGCGCTTGGCCAGGGCCATAAAAAGCGCCAATAGAAATGTCATGATAACGATCCACATCGAAAGAGAAATGGTGGTAACCGTAGCGCCGACGAATAGCCGCAGCACAAATCCAACCGATATGATAGTTACATCAAGTAGCGCAATATGTTTCAACCAAAAACTATACGCCAGATTCAGAACAATATAGCCTAGTAGAATCCCAACGGCGGTGAAGGACAATGTAGCCATAATGCCAAGTCCGGAAACCACCAGTACAAACATCAGCAAAAAAGCCGCTTTTGGCGATACGGCACCGGATGCCAATGGCCGATGTTGCTTTCGCGGATGCTCACGATCAGCTTCAATATCCTTGTAATCGTTGATCACATAAATCGCACTCGCCGCCAGGCTAAATGCCACGAATGCAATAATTGAACTCGTTAATAAACCAGGATCGGTTACTTTGCCGACAAAAAATATCGGCATGAAGATAAACAAATTCTTCACATATTGGTGAGGCCGCATCAGGCCAATCAGGGCTTTAGAGCTAAAATTCATTCAATCGAACCGGGTAATATTGAAGACATTATAAACTGACAGGTAGAGAGCTGCTATTATCAATAACATTGTTGAAACCAAAACAAACCTGGTCACTTTTTTCTTTGAAAATTGCTTTTTCCATCCTGGCCCTACTCAGCCTGGCGTATTTGCTGATATTGGCTGGCATGTACCTGTTTCAGCGTAGTTTGCTTTACTATCCGGTACCTTATCAACATGGCATCAACAAAGACGAAATCAGTTTTAACACCGAGGGCGTCAACCTGCATGGCTGGATTCTCAATCCAGGTAAAACCCATGGACTCATTTACTTTGGCGGCAATGCGGAAGCAATTGAGAACAACATCGAAAAATTTGAAACCATACTCAAAGACTACAGTGTTTACCTGGTTCATTACCGGGGTTACGGAAAAAGCGAAGGCAACCCCAGCGAGTCGGCTCTATTTGCCGATGCACTGGCCATTTATGATCAAATTCGTTCAAGTCATTTATCCATAAGCGTGATGGGCCGCAGTCTCGGTAGCGGTGTCGCTGTTTATCTGGCATCGAAACGCGACACTAAAAAACTCATACTGCTCACACCGTATGACAGCATTGCCGAGGTCGCTCAATTCCATTACCCTTTCCTGCCTGCACGTATAGTTACACGCGACCGTTTCGAATCATTCCGTTATGCACCGAAAATTACCGCTCCGGTGCTAATGGCTACTGCCGAACTTGACCGCGTAGTTCCAATGGAACGCGCATTAAAACTCCGGGAATTTCTCACCAATACACAAGTTACTTACCATATGATCGAGTCGGCGGCGCATAACGACATTACCGAATTCCCTCAGTACCAGAGATTGTTACATGACTTCGTCGGTATGCCAGTGCTCGATTGAATTGGCATAGTATTTTATCAAATCTATTGACTCTGATCGGGCGCGCAACAAACCGTCTTTTGACTCGATAAAGCCTCGACCGGCTAGCATTGTCAGCGCCCCACCAAGCACACCTTCACAGGCATTGGTGGAAAGTTTGATCGGCGCACCCATCTGCTGAAGTTGCTCAATACGTTTGGCTGCCTTTGATTTCAACTCAAATTCACTTAACCATTGCTGCTGGTGGTCGAGTATCACACTGCACATTAGAGACATCGGTAATACAGGAATTACCTGTTCAATTTCCTGCATCAGCCGATGACTTAGTTTTTCTACCTGTTGCATCCGGGTGCTTTGATCAGCACTGGAAAAATCAACACCCTGCTCATCACAGTAAGCTTTGACCGAAATCGGGCTACCAAAGTTAACACTGGCATAACCAAAGCGTAGCCAGCGCTTTTTACGCCCCATAAACAGTAACCTGATGACAAACCGGATTGTGGTTTTAATGACAAACCATAGACTACGCTTTTCGGCTTCGGCGTCGAGTTTGCGTACCAGGCTTACGTCTTCGACGACGCGATCATAGTTGATGCCTACCGGCACCAGCACCACGTCACGGTCAATATCAGCGTGGTAATCGCGCAGCATGTAATCGAGAAAACCTTGTCGGGGCTCTCTTAATTTGCCGTCTCGGGTTAAACCACCTTCGAGGAATACCGCTTGCACAACCCCCGCACGTGTCGCCAGGTTGACATAGCGCTCGAGTACGCGTCGATACAGGGTGTTGCGCGAATTACGTCGTACGAAGAAGGCGCCCATCGACTTAATCAGGGTCTGCAATGGCCAGATGCGCGCCCATTCACCCACGGCATAGGACAGAGCAGTTTTTTCCGCGACCAGAAACGAAACCAACACATAATCCATATTGCTGCGATGGTTCATTACCAACACTACGCTGGAATCTGGTGTGATGTTTTTTAGCTGACCGTTATCGAACAAGCCCACGCGCACCCGATAGAGTAAACGTCCAAGCCCTTTGGCCAACCAGTAACCGAATCGAAAATAAATATAAGCATTAAACGAGGGTGCTATTTCCTGAGCATATTTTAATACTTTGGCCTGAGCTACTTCCTTTGGCATATTATGCTCGGCGGCATAAGCGTTCATCGCCTCGACTACTTTATCGTCATAAACCAGTTGCTCGACCAGCGCCTGTTTGCGGGTGCGCTGAAAAGGGCGAATTTCGATATCGAGCCGGGAGTTTACCTCATCAATCAAACGGTTTACCCGCCGACGTAGATACCAACGCACGCTCGGGAATAAAATACGATCGAGTATCAACAACATTGCTGTGACAACCAGCAGCGCGAACAACCAGAATGGTAATGAAATCATTTGTTCCATGAAAGACTCGCCCCTGAGCCAGTGAAGGTGCGGTGCTAAACCTGGCGTTGCTTCAAATGCGCCTTAATGCCGGAGAATACCGCTTTGGCGAGTTTTTGCTGATGTTTGCTATTGCGTAGCTTTTTCTCTTCCGATGGATTCGAAAGAAATGCGGTCTCAATCAAAATGGATGGCATATCGTGTGCTTTCAAAACCGCAAAACCTGCCTGCTGCACCTTCTTGTTGTTCAAAGTGGAAACCTTACCAATATGCTTTAATACATCGTTACCGAATTCCAGGCTGTCCTGGATCGTGGCAGTTTGCGACAGGTCGAGCAAAACTGACTTGATTAAATCATCCTTATCATCCAGCGTAATGCCGCCGATCAGGTCGGATTTGTTTTCCTTATCAGCGATCCAGCGTGCTGCCTCCGAACTTGCACCATTCAACGACAGTGCATAAACCGAAGCACCCTTCACTTTAGGGCTATGAAACGAATCCGCGTGCAGTGAAATGAACAGATCAGCCTCCGCATCACGTGCTTTTTTAACCCGATGGCGCAATTTGATTAAACGATCATCCTCACGGGTTAATACTGCCCGAAACCCGGGTGTACGATTAATCAGGGTCTTCATTTTTTTCGCCACCGCAAGGGTGATATCCTTTTCACGAGTACCCTTTTTGCCGATAGCGCCGGGGTCACGACCACCATGGCCGGCGTCGAGTGCAATAATAAAGTCTTTCTTTTGTTTTTGACGTTGTTGCTGGCTGGTCACAATCGGCGTAGGACTGAAACCGTCGGCATGCATATCCACCACCAGCCGATGCCCGGAATTTCCATCCGGTTGTAGTGCAAAACTACGCGGTGTGACATCGTTTTTTAAATCGAATACGACACGTAACTCACCCGATTTGCGTAGCGCTGAACGCACACCACCAAGCAGGTTGGTTGTCTGCTGATCGATAGCCAGAGCTGCACTCTTACGTGTCTGGCTTAAATCTACAACGATTCGGCTTGGGTTGGACAGCGAAAATATGTGGTGTTCTACGCCCCGTGAAAGATCAAATACTACTCTGGTATGGTCGCTACTGGCCTGCGAAATGCGAATCCCGGTCAGTGCTGTTTTAGCTTCAGCGAAACTTGTTTTACTGCCCGCTAACAAAGCGATACCAGCGCTATAACGGCTTAAGCGCTTGAGAAAAAGACGTCTTGCTGCTGATAATGGGTGCATATTCCGTGTTTGTTCTGGAATCTGTTTATCAAGTGAACACTATTTATAGTTAAACTTTGCTTCAAAATCAACACTTTTTCTATATTTATTAACGAGATAGTGCTGTTTTCTAGAAAAAAGGTGAGCTTTACATCAAAACCAGCCGATGACATGCCACACCGAGCGCACATTCACCCGCTCTTTTTCACTGATCAAAGTAATCACTATCTCTTCGGCTGCCGCATAAATACAGACAGCTGCCGCCAGTTTGATCGGCCAGTCGAGAATACCCGAAAACAGCAACAAATAGCCAACTACGGTCACCGCTACTGCGGTCTTCACGCTCCAGGTATGGTAGCTAGTTAACGATTGGTATTTTATCAGCCCAACAATCACCGGTAAGGTAAAACTCAGGACAATCAGGCCAATATACAGCCAATACTCAGCTACCAGCGCCGGCCATAAAATCCAGGCGCAAGCCGCCATACTGACGTAAATGAGGAAATCGCCCCAGCTGTCGAGATGTGAGCCGACTATCGTCATTTGATTGAGTTTTCTCGCCAGGTAACCATCCAGTACGTCGGTAAACTCGGAAAACAGCACAGCACCGAAGAACCAGTAGGGTTGTTGGTTGATTGCAAGGTAAAACAGCACAGGCACCAACAATACACGCAGGAAGCTTACAGCATTGGGCAAGTTATAAATATGATGGGAATCATCGCGCATGATTAACCTACTATCGATTCAACTATGTCCTGACCCCAGTCCGAACCGGCCAATAACTGAATTTGACGCCCTTCAGGGTCGTAGTTAAGATTAATAGCCAGTCCAACATCACTGAGTAAGCCTTCGGCGCGTTCAGGCCATTCGATAAAACATACCGTTTCATCATTCAGATAATCACGAAAGCCGATATATTCAAGCTCCTCGGCCTCGGCGAGCCGGTACAGGTCGAAATGAGCTATCGATAATGGCTCAAAAGGATAATACTCGATCAAGGTATAAGTCGGACTTCGCACCCCGCTACTTACCCCCAGTGATTCCAGCGCACCGCGAACCAGCGTGGTTTTACCTGTACCCAGGTTGCCATGCAGGGTAATAATGTTACCGCTCCTACAGATCGATACCAATTTGGCGCCAAATGCACGCATTTGTTTCTCGTTACGAATTAACATGACTGGTTTAACAGGAACGTAGCTGTCGGGTAATCTTTGCGATGCGTCGAATGATATCACTGGCGATTAAGCCACTTTGATCATAATCCTCGGCAAAGTCTTCGGCGCATAACGCATGGATAAAAACCGCTGCCCTTGCAGCCTGGTATGGTGACAGTTGTTGACCGAGGTAAGCTGCAATCATACCCGCGAGTACATCACCCATCCCGGCGCTGGCCATACCGGAATTACCGCGAAGGTTTATTGCCACCGGTTGAGTACTACTGTGTTGAATCAATGTACCCGAACCCTTGAGTATACAAACCGCAGGATACTTTTGAGTTAACGTTTCAATAGCCTGGAGTCGATCGGCTTGAATCTCTTTTGTGGTAGTTGATAATAAACCAGCAGCTTCACCGGGGTGCGGCGTGATAACCAGTTGCTCACTGCTGAGTGTTTCGAGAAATTTTTCAGTTAAAGCACTGGCGTCGACAACCATGGGTAGATTGACTCTGGACAACTTTTGCATGCAGGCTTTGGCTGACTCACTCTGCCCCAGGCCCGGGCCTACCACAATAATCGATGCGCGTTCCAGCAGCTGGTCGATTTCATTCCAGCTTTGCACCATGAGTTCGGGCACGGCAGATAGATCATGCACACAATCAGGATGCACCATTACGCTGACCATGCCGGCACCGGCACGCAAAGCTGACAGCCCCGCCATCGATGCAGCACCGACCATACCCCGGTCACCACCTATCACCAGGACATGGCCGTAACTGTTTTTATGCGAATTGGCTTTGCGCTTTTCTGGCAACTGTACATTGTGTTCATCGATGACTTGCAGCGCTGGCCTCTGGCCGGATGCGATCACCGAAGAAATACCCAGATTATCAAAAATCAAATTACCACAATAATCCAGCCCATCTGCCAGCACCTGGCCAACTTTTCGCCCGATAAAGGTAACCGTGCAGTCGGCTTCTACAGCACAGGGTTGCGGCACGCCGGTATAGGCATTCAAACCCGAGGGAATATCAATCGCGATTTTTGGTGCCAAATTCTGATTGATTTGCTGGATAAGGCTTTGCCAGTTCTGGTTCAGTTCACGCTGCAAACCGATACCTAATAAACCATCGACTATCAGATCACCCTCGATTGGCTGTTGCTGCCAGCTTTCGATTTGTCCACCTGCCTGTTGCCAGGTTTTGCAAAAATATGCGGCTGTGTCGGATTGCTTCGATAAATCACCCTGAGTTAAGAACTGTACGTTCAAGCCTTTTTGTTTAGCCAATATCGCAACCACAAAAGCATCGCCACCATTATTGCCGGATCCAGCGAACACTGTGATGCTGGTAATTTCCGGCCAGCCCTGGTTGATAGCAGACCAGACACGTTCACCGGCGCGCTGCATGAGCACGATTTCGGCCAGGCCATCATTTTCAACTGCGGCTCTGTCCATCAAATAAACTGAATCTGGTGTGTACAAAAACATGCTGTTTTTATACCTGAGGCAAGTCCTAATTGATAGTTTTTTAGATATTCTGTCTCATCGCATGAAGAAAGCATCCGAGAGTTCAAAACCTGTCGGCAGCTTGTTTTAAAGAGCAACTAACGGATCGCGTCGTTGAAAAGACTTTAGCAACCAGTACAACCCCAACGCGGCCACCAGGTGCTTCAGGGAATGCCCGCTGATAAATCCTAATACTGCGAATACATGTGCGTCAAAATGCTCAAACATTTTGGCAATAACATACGCCAATAATAATAGCCAATAGGCACTGCTCTGGCTGAATTTGGCTGAAAAGCAAAACAGTATTACCGGAATTAATGCCAAAGGTAAGTACTGAACTAAAATATAAATCCTTAGGTCTCCACCACCGGCTAACTCGCTAAAATGCCAGTAAACCACCGAAAAGAAGCCCGTCAATAGTAAAGCTGGGAATAAAATCTTGCCTATTCTGGCTGAGACATACTCGGTGAGAATAATGCTGAACAAGGCCATAAAAGCCATTGTCATCGGCAGGCGGTCCCAGACCAGTGTCTGATTGTCGGGCCAGAGATGATAATAGCTGGAGCCTACAGCTACGAAGAGGACACCGACAAATAAAACGGTGTAAACATAACGAATTTCATCAACAATATTGGAGACTGGTTTAATCAGTATCTTATAAACACCCCAAACCCCAACAGCAAAGAAGCCAAGGTTGGAAACCACATTGAGGAAATTGGGGATTCCCAGTAGCTGGCGACTATCGGCAAACTGGTGATAAGCGATATCCTGAGCGATCGGGTCAAGCAAACCTGTACCGACCACCGCCAATACGCAAAATAAAGCGATGATAACTAACCCAAACCTGGCTCTTATATCCGACATCATAATTAAGGCCACCAGTTCCATTTGGTATATCATAAC
>JAAENK010000292.1 GCA_024224415.1 Gammaproteobacteria bacterium
ATGGTTGAAACTGCTCTCAGGTATGGCGTCAATGGTATCGCCTTTACCTATTCGGAACCCGCGGTATGGCTAGAGTATGTGCTAGATGTTTCCAGGTTAGCGAGGCAGGCGGGCTTATTCACGGTGTATGTGTCCAATAGTTTCGTTACCGACGAGGCGCTGGAAGTTATGGCGCCGTATATCGATGTGCTGTGTTCGGATATCAAAAGCCTGTCGGATAGTTTTTATCGGGATATTTGCCCGGTGAGTAATGTCGAGCAGGTACTCGGTTCAATTACAAAAGCGCAGGCGCTAGGCATCCATGTAGAAACACGTACCAATGTGATTCCGGGTAAAAATGATAGTGAGGAAGAGTTGTGCCATATAGCCGAATGGATTTACGATAACCTGGGGACTGAAAGTCCCTGGCATATCACCAAATTCTTCCCTGCTTACAAGCTCTCCCAGATATCACCAACCGAGAACGCCATCATCGATACCGCTGCGGACAATGCTCGCAAAGTCGGCTTACAACATGTTTATGGACATACGGATATCAGCTGTGATTGTGCTACTGATAATTTTCCGGTGTCAGACTGGCTCAAACTCGATGCAGATGTCTCAACCGCAGTGAAGAAATGTTCTGCAAAATGTTGTGGTGATGAGGGTATTCTGGTGAAGAAGTTTGAGCGGGCGGCGGGATTAATCGATTAGCTCTACGTGCATCAGGTTTGACATCAAATCATTCAATGGTATGGTTTAATTACATTATTTGGATCACCGTAAACTAAAAAAATCTGATGGCTTTTGTTACAAGATTAATTTTATTGGGACAATCGCTATGCATGCTGTCGAGTCTGTCCCTCTCTGTTCATGCGCAAATACTACTGGATTTGGCCGAGATGGAGGCGCTCATTCGTAGCGGGCAGGCCGAAACTGCCTATACGAACATGCGTCCATTCGAATTTGAACGTGCTGGAGAGCCAGATTATGACTATCTGCTGGGATTAGCTGCGCTGGAAAGTGGTCATCCAGATCAGGCAACTTTGGCGTTTGAACGTGTGCTTGCGGTAGAACCAGATATGCTTGGCGCTCGTCTGGATATGGCGCGGGCCTATTTTGCACTGGGCAATATTGATTTGGCAAAGCAGGAATTTGAGGAACTCCAGGCAATGGATCCCCCGGCAGAAGCACAGAAAGTGATTAACAAATACTTAGCTTCTATCAATAACCGTTCGGAGGAAACGGGCGGGATTTTGTTTGTTGAATTTGCTATTGGACACGATACCAATATCAATACAGCAGCGGATTCGGCTAACCTTTATATAGATATACTTGGGACCAATGTGACATTGGATAGTGACAGTACAGAAACCGGCGATGATTTTTTTCAAATGCGTCTGGCCGGAGAGACAATCAACCGTTTCAGTCAAAAAACATCCGTCTATGGCGCGATGGATGTAAAAACACGCGGTCACGGTACCAAACAGGAATACGATACCATGCAGGCGCGACTAACGGCTGGAGTAAAAAGACAAATCGGTGATAGCACCCTGAACCTTGGTGCTTCTTATACCGATACCTCGCTGGATGGCGAGGCTTATCGTTATATCTGGGGCCTAAATTCTCAGTTTTCCTACCCGATTGATAGATACCAGAGTCTCGGTGCCTTTCTCCAGATAAGTGGGATTCGTTACGATAATGACGATGATATAAGTAATAACAGTGACTTAGCGATGCTTGGCGTAACCTATACGCGCGCTCTGGATGATGAGGGTAAATCACTTTTTACGACAGCTGTTTTTGCTGGTGAAGATGATGATACAGAGGATCGAATCGATGGTAATCGTGAGATTTTGGGGCTGAGCCTCGGGGCGCAACATAAATGGGGCGTGAGTACAACGGTATTTGCCTCGGTGAATGTGCAGGCGCACAGTTACGATTTTATCAATGGTCTTTTTCTGGAAATTCGTACTGATACCAAACTTGAGACAACTCTAGGAGTAAACTGGCAGTATAGTAATGACTGGAGCTTTAACCTGGAACTTGGCTATGATGAAAGTTCTTCAAATTTTGAATTGTATAATTATGACCGCACTGAGGTTGGCATCACGCTAAGACGTGTTTTGTACTAATTACAGGAGATTAAGATGAGTCGATTATGTCTTCATGGATCATTGGCGGTTTGCGCGTTGTTGATGGCTTCTTCGGTCATGGCGGCTGCAGGCCATGTCTACTTTGTTCGGGGGGATGTAAAGATTGTTGAAGGAAATGGAGGGTTTCGTTATGCCTGGAAGGGTGGAGAGATACAACAGGGGGAGACCATACGCACAGACAAGTATTCCTCGGCACAACTACGTATGACCGATGGTGGCATTCTAGCCATTCGGCCCGCAACCCATCTTAAAATCGAGAGTTATCATTTTAGTAACGATGAGGAAGAAGATAAAAGCTTCTTTGGCCTGTTAAAGGGTAGTTTTCGCGCTATTACTGGTCTTATGGGGATTCGAAACAAGAAATCATTTCTGGTAACTACACCAACCTCCACGATAGGCATTCGAGGGTCTGATGCAGATATGGGCTTTGACGAGGACAGGCAGTTAACTGCGGTTAGAACCTATTCAGGCTCCCATACTCTTACTGGTCGCGGAATTAACGGTGATCCCTCTACACTAGTAATTTCTCCCGGCGATATAGGAATACATCTGGCGGGATCGGATCCGATACTGGGCGATTTCTTTCCATTTGCCATGCCTGCACCCAATCAACAGGGTGAGCGTAATCGCACTGAGATGCTTAAGCAGAAAAGACAGAAGCTTACTGAAAATCAAAAACAGCCGGGTAAAGCCAGAGAAATGCCTCCGCTGCCGGTTGTAGGTAGAGTAGCGAATGAAATTGGTACTGGAGAAGAAGTTGATGTAAAAATTAATATTGAAAATATTCAGCAGGTGCCATCTGGTGTTGCAGCAGTAGGTGCTGATATGTGGATCAACAGTTCGGACAATGTCACTGCTACAGGAGGCGGTGGGTTTGTTACAGATGCCTCAGATAATGTCTGGGTTAATGGTAGCGGGAATGTAGTTGGCCTGGTTGATGCAGACATACACAGTGCGGGTCTGAAATTTCTAGCGATAAATGGCAATCACACCTCAGGTGGTACCTTTTCCATTAGTGACGGTGGAAATGTTGTAACTGCAGGTAAATGGGGGGTATGGCAGGGTGATTTTACTGTAGTTGATAATGGCGTGATTAAAAATACTATCAGCGGATTTCATTATGTTTACGGCAAAAACCCAACTTCGGCTACTGCTATTTCCAATCTGGGTAATGTCAATTTTAGCTACACCCAGATCGGTGGCATTGCAACCAATGAAGCTGGTGCGTTGGCGACTAATTACCAGGTCAGCGCATCAGGAACATTTGGTAGTTCGCCTACTCTGGGGACGATAACTATTGGTCTTGGATCAGCAGATTTTGCGAGTGGGAGTAGCGGTTGGACGGGCACATTTAGTGGGAACATCAGTGATTTAATTGGCACAGGCTTGATCGGGTCAGGTAACTGTGCCAGCTGTACCGTGGCTGCTGGTTCCAGTAATGGGAAATTTTTAGGTGGCGCCGCCCAGGGTTTATTAACTAGCCTGAACCTGTCCGACGGTATCAATGCAGTTATCGGTTCAGCGGTTTTAGAAATAAATTAGAGTCACCACTGACTACAGGAATATGTAATGAAAGTATTAGTCGATGTTTGCGTGATCCCCATGGGCGTTGGCCTTTCGGTTTCGAAATATGTTGTCGAATGCGAGAACATATTCAAGGCTGCAGGGTTGAACCATGCGTTACATTCTTATGGCACTAATGTTGAAGGTGAATGGGACGAGGTGATGGCGGCGATTAAAGCCTGCCATGAGAAATTGCACGATATGGGTGCACCGCGCATTAGCACCACGATTCGCATGGGTACGCGTACTGATCGAGATCAGACGATGCAGGATAAAATAGATAGCGTAAACTCACAACTCGGTGACTAATCACTCATTTGTCGCCAGAAATCCTTTAGCGAATATTCCATACTTTCTATATCTGGACACAGTTGCGCCTGCCAGTGTGCAGGGAAATGTTGTGCGTATCCCGCTTGCTGGAAGCGTCGATCCAGCAGGATCACGACTCCTTGATCGGTCTCGCTGCGGATCACTCTACCTGCGCTTTGTTGGACTCGGGTTAGCGCGGGGAAACGATAGGCGTAGTCGAAACCGTTTAGTTGCATACGACGGAAATCGTCTTCAATGAGTTGCTGTTCAGTATTGGGTTGAGGTAAGCCGATACCGACAACGATAGCACCGATTAACGCATTGCCCTGGTAGTCGATACCTTCGGCAAAAATGCCACCCATGATGGCGAAGCCGAGGGTTTTATCTTGCTCGAAAAACTGTTGCAGATACTCACGTCGTTGATCATCGTCAGAGTCTCTTTGCTGTATCGTGCTTGGAGTCGAGCCATAGTGTTTGGCGAAGCGATCGAACACTTGCTGCATAAAATAATACGATGAAAAAAACACCAGGTAATTTCCTGGGCGTGCCTGATAACAACGTTGGATTGTGGCACAAATCTGGTCGATAAATGACTCGCGCTGTCGATAGCGGGTATCGATATAGTTGCATATATTAACCAGTAGTCTCTCAACCGGAAAGCTGGATTCGAGTCGCAATAATGGTCGGGCATGATCAAAACCAAGCGCCTGTTGAAAAAACTGGCCGGGAGTCAGAGTTGCTGAGAACCCACACACCGATTGAAACAATGGATAAATATCCTTTAAGTATTCAAATGCGTTAAGGCACAGGAGTTTTATCTGACGGTTTTTGAGAGGTTTTGTGTTAATGGTTTTATGGTGTTCGTCGTAAAGGTTGTGAATGCACTGGTAGCGGAAAATTGCTTTGGCGAATTCGAAGGTGTCGGCATTGATGTGCTTGTCATTGAAAATACTTAAATCGAGTTTCTCGGTGAACCGAGAGATTGCCTTGCCAAAGCTTGTAACGACATCATCGCTGATTACTTCGTCTTCATCCTGATCCAGCAAGTGTTTATCGAGTGCACGGTTGAGGCTACCAAGTGCGCGGTTGATATCACGATTATCTTCACTCGCCATGACCTGCTTGATTTGCTTGCGGTTGATGCTGGCTGAATACATTGATCTTGCCCGATCGAGCAGGTTATGCAATTCGTCAATCAGCAACAACTTGCGCCTGGTGTCTGTTTTGAAATAGCTGAGTTGTACCAACGGATCGAACACATAATTGAAATCAGCGATGATAATATCTACCCATGGCAGCATTTGTAGCGACAGTTCAAATGGGCAGAGTTGGTAGCTTGCTGCGACCCGTTGGATTGTATCGGTATCCAGGTGGCGCTCGCTAGCCAGGGTTTCTCTCGCCCCTGCAAGACGGTCAAAAAAACCAATGTTACGGATACATTTACCATCGGCATTTATCTCCTTTTCATCGTGATTGCAGGCGCAGGCTTTCGCTTTGGCCTGTATCACCAGATAACTGATTTCCAGGCCCTGCGAAACCATTTGCTCGATAGCGGTGACAGCCTGATTCTGCCCGGAAGTTTTTGCGGAAAGATAAATGAGTTGATCAACCAGGCCTTCGCCGATGGCTTTGATCGAAGGAAACAGGGTGCTGATGGTTTTTCCCGAGCCAGTCGGCGCTTCCACCATGAGCTGCCCCTGGCGCTGAATATTGCGGTAGACCTGTGAGGCGAAATGATGTTGCTGCTGGCGAAAGGTTTGATGCGGGAATTGTAACGCGACAGCACTACTGAGAGTGGCATTATGCTGTCTTTCTATAAGTCGATGCCAGTCAAGATATTGTCGCAATACCTGGTGCAAAAACGCGATTAAAGTTTCGCGGAGCAATGTTTTTGTCTGCCGATATTCCAGATGATTGAACAGGTTGACGTAGTTGAGACTGACCGTGACTTCGTCGATTTCCTGCTCTATGGCGTAAGCCGCGGCATAGCATTTCACCTGCGCCCAATGCGGTTCGTCGTAGCGTTCTGAATAGGAATTCATGAAACTGTAAATGGTTTTTATTTCCTCAACGCGTGGGGGTTTTTCATTCTCGAACAGCAAGTCGATACGACCGCCGAGATCGACACTGTCAGTATCGATATCAAGATTCAAGTTGAGTCGATATTCGGCAACGGCTTCGTCGCGATAGCGTTTCTGGATGTGCTGGTGTGTACGCATGCCTTCCTGCGCAGAGGCGGATGGACTGTGATCAAAACTGAGATCACCGCAGCGACAACAAAACTCGACCATCTGTCGAATACTGATTTTAACAGTCTCGCTCATCTCGTTGTTTTCCAGTGCACGCGGGCGAGTTCGTGTGGGATATCATGTGCCGCAAAATGAGCCATCCAGCGTTGCTGGTTCTTCTGCAATGTGTCGCCGGGGCCCTTGACTTCGACGAGCCGATAGCCAGTTTCGGCTGGAAATAGAATCAGGTCGGGGAAGCCCGAACGGTTGTTACGCAAGTCACTCAATATTCGCTTGAAAATCACTAGCCAGTTTTGATGTTCAATACGCTGCAACGCCAGTTCGATGATATCCAAATTCAGGTTATTCCAGTCTACCAGCGGATTCGTCAAATCCTGCTTTTGCTTCCAGCATATCTGGACAATTTGCCAGATATCATCATTGCTGGTTATCGATGACCAGATTTGATCGAAAATACGCTGGCGTTTTTTAATGAAATCGTAGGCATAAAAATCGCTCGGGCGGTGTTGAAAGGGATTGAAAAAAGCGCCGGCTACAGGTTCGAAGATAGCTTCCCAGATCAGCAGTCCCAACACGCCATTGAACAGGCTGTTTTCCAGGTAATAGCAATCTGTGCAGTCGGTATTTTCAAGATAGTGATCAATCACCGCCTGTTCGACGCAGTCCTGTTGTTCAAGCTGAAGATCGACAATGTTCGGCTGGTATTTTTTATAATGTCGTTTCGCCAGTCGGTTAGAGAATTCGGTTGCAAACTGGGCTTCGGATTCGTCAATCGGTGCAGCAAGGATCTGGGTGCAGATTTCCAGTGCCAGGTTTATATTCTTTTGCTGATGATGGATGCGGGCAATACGCTCCCGTGCGGGTGGTAATTGGCATTCCTGGTAAAGAGGTAATGCTTCGTCCAAATAACCGAGGCGTTCGACTTGTCGAGTGATATCGAATTTTATACGCTCACTCTTACGAAAGTAGGCGGATGTATCGTCGCGATTTTCGGTGATGGCGTCAAAGCAGTTGATCAGGGTTTCCAAATTATCACTATCCGTAAGCGGTTCTAATTCATGCAATAGCCAGTACAGCTCGATTTCGAGTTTGCTGGTGAAGGGGCGGTGTTGGGTATCGATGGTGTATTTTTCGAATTGATTGAGTCCGAGATCGCGCAGTACGAAATCGGTCATCGACTGATTCAGGTTGCCGAAGAACAGCATTTGAAATAAAAGATAAATTTGTTTTTGTTGAACCTTAAGAAAATTATCATTGCTAAAAACTCGATCGATAAAATCATTGTCTAGCTGCTCAATCAGGTATTGGTCTAGTTCGTCGCGCTTGAGGCTTTTTAATTCCTTACCCTGCGGGTGCAGGGCCAGTAATTCAGGCTTGTTAAACAAACGAATGATAGTGTCAAATTCCATATCCTGGTCAACACTTAACAAATCACATTGCTGTAATTGTTCGATGGCAACAGACATATCGGTAATTTCGGGGTAATCAAGTTTGCTTAATCGAAACCATTCCTGGCTACGATTTAACAGGCGGATATAGAGCCGCTTGCCGTTCTGCGACAGGCCATGAAAATATTTAAGAAAGCTTAAATAATCCGCTTCGAGGATATCGCCATAAACACCCTCGACATGGTCAAACAGGGTGATGACATTGTCGAGATAGTAGCTTTCGGGTAAGTCAGGTTGCATCCGTGCTTAACAAAATGTCCCGCGCTTCTTTGTACTTTTGACGGGTTTTTTCGATAATGTCCTGTGGGATGACCGGAGCGGGTGGGGTCTTGTCCCAGTCCAGGGTTTCGAGGTAGTCGCGTATAAACTGTTTATCAAAACTAGGCGGGCTAATGCCGACACGGTACTCATCGGCTGGCCAGAAACGTGACGAATCTGATGTAAGGATTTCGTCGATAAGCACCAGCTCATCGTTTTCATCGACACCAAACTCAAATTTGGTATCGGCGATGATGATACCGCGGTTACTTGCGTGGTCGGCCGCCATTTTGTAAAGGCGAATACTGATATCTCGGATTTGGTTGGCTTTTTCCTCGCCAATCAATGGGATAATATCTTCGAAACTGACATTAATGTCGTGATCGCCCACGGCCGCCTTGGTCGATGGCGTGAAAATTGGTTCCTCCAGTTGCTCGGCCTGTTGCAAGCCTTTGGGTAACTCGATGCCGCAAATCTGGCCGGTAGCATGATAATCCTTCCAGCCGGAACCGATCACGTAGCCGCGCACAATTGCTTCAAGCGGCAGGGTCTTCAAGCGGTTGACGATTATCGAACGTTTTGCCAGCTGCTGATAATCAGCCTCGGAAACATAATCCTGTAACTTTAAATCGCATAAATGGTTTTTAATAATGCCTGCAGTTTTGCCAAACCAGAAGTTGGAGACCGTGGTGAGTAATTCGCCTTTTTGCGGGATCGGTTGAGAAAATACAACATCGAAAGCAGAGAGGCGATCCGTTGTGATAATCAACATATGCTCGTCATCAATAGCGTAAATGTCGCGCACTTTGCCGCGCGCCAGCAGTTCGAGGTTATCGAGGTTGGTTTCAAGTACGGCGTCTTGTGGCGCAGAATTCATATCAAGGGCTGATTGGTGAATGTCAGGGGTCGGGGATAATATCATATCGACGAATAGGCGATATTAATTCTTGTGAAATTTGGCTATACAGCCTGAAAAGGCGTTATAATCGGCCGCTTTTTTAGCAATGGGCGAGGATAACGTCATGTCGAAACCAGTGGTCGCAGTGGTAATGGGCAGCGATAGCGATTGGCCGGTGATGCAGTACGCGGTTGAGTATCTCGAACGCTTCGGTGTCGCTCATCTGGCGCAAGTGGTTTCAGCGCATCGCACCCCGGATTTGCTGGCGGATTTCGCAAAATCCGCGGCGCATAATTCAATCGCCTGCATTATCGCCGGTGCGGGTGGCGCGGCGCATCTGCCGGGCATGCTGGCGGCACACACCACTGTACCTGTACTCGGTGTGCCGGTTCCTTCTCGGCATTTAAACGGCGAGGATTCGTTGCTGTCTATCGTGCAAATGCCCAAGGGTATACCCGTCGCAACTTTTGCAATTGGTGATGCTGGTGCCATCAACGCCGCATTATTTGCGATTGCCATGCTGGCCTTGAGTGATGATGAGCTGGCCAATAAACTATCGACCTTCCGGCAAAACCAGAAAGAGGCCGTTTTAGCAATGAAATTGCCCCCGGTGAAATGAGTATGCCTGTTTTGCCACCAGCCACACTTGGTATGCTCGGTGGCGGCCAGTTGGGCCGCATGTTTGTGATCGCGGCGCGAACCATGGGCTACGAAGTTATCGTGCTCGACCCCGATGCGAACAGCCCTGCTGGCGGTATGGCTACTGAGCATCTGGTCGCCGGTTATGATGATCACGAAGCGCTCGACTATCTCAAACAAAACTGCCAGGTGGTCAGCACTGAGTTTGAAAATATTCCAGCCGAAACTCTCGAAAACCTGGCGCAGTCGGTCGCGGTGCACCCCTCTGCAAATGCTTTACGCATTGCGCAAAATCGCCAACTGGAAAAACACTTCATAACCGAAAATGGTTTGAATACAGCGGCCTACGTGGCGATCGAGGACGACGGTGATATCGAACACGCACGTAACCTGCCGTTCCCTGCGATCATGAAAACCGCGACTTTAGGTTACGACGGCAAGGGGCAAATAGTTTGCGATAATTTCGAAGATCTGCCAGCCGCATTCGAACAATTGAACCGTCAACCCTGTGTGGTCGAGAAAAAAGTCGACCTGGCCAAAGAAGTCTCGGTAGTTCTTTGCCGGAGTCAGAGTGGTGATATCGATTGTTTCCCAGTGGCGGAAAACCTGCATGTTAAAGGTATTCTTGATATTTCAATAGTGCCGACAGATTTGTCTGTCGCCAAACAGGATGAAGTCAAACTCGCAGCCAGCAAGATCGCCTCTGGTCTCGATTATTGTGGCGTGCTTGCGGTTGAATTTTTTATAACTACCGATGGTGCGGTGCTGGTAAATGAAATCGCACCACGTCCGCATAATTCCGGGCATTACACGCTGGATGCCTGCTATAGCTCGCAGTTCGAACAACAGGTTCGGATGATTTGCGGCCTACCGGCGGGTAATAGCAAACTGCACACACCGGTGGCGATGTGGAATATTCTGGGTGATATCTGGCCGCACGATGGTGAGCCAGAATGGCAACAGCTCGCCGATTTAAAAAGCGCCAAGCTACACCTTTACGGCAAAAAACAGGCACGGGTAGGCCGCAAGATGGGCCATGTTAATTGCCTGGGTAAGAACAACCTGGCGGCAATGGATTTATTGCAACGAGTGAAGCAGGCGCTGCAATCCTGATCATCGCTCGGCTTTGATACCACGCGCCACGGTATAGGTTTTGCCCTGTTTAATTTTCTCGTAGTGACCGAACACCTCGGTAAAGCCGCGTTTGAAAAACTGGCGCAGGCCGGTAATGGTGACGATATAGAAAGAGCCCCCCGGTTTTAAATATTTCAGCGCATCAAACAGGTATATGTACAACATTTCCTTGCCGACCTTGGCCGGGATGTTGGAAACGATAATATCAAACTGTTGCCTGGGTATTTGATTAAAACCATTGCTGAGTATGCACTCGGCATTATCGATATTATTCAATAGGCGGTTTTTCTCCGCATAGTCCACCGCGACAAAGTCCTTGTCGACCAGTAGGATTTTACCCTCGGGCGCAACCTTGGCCATATTCAAGCCGAGTACGCCGTAGCCGCAACCCAGGTCAAGACAATCGTCATCGGTGTTGATATCAAGATATTTCAGCAACATTAATGAACCGACGTCGATGGCGCGCGGTGAAAATAAGCCCCAGGTAGTACAGAAACTCAGTCGCAAGCTATGCCATTCAGAATGGATAGTCATGTCTTGTCTGATTTTTTTATTATATTCTTCTGAAGTAGTCATTCTTATTCATGTTCAGCATTGATTAAGCTATAAACCGTAATCTTTACAACAGCATAGAGCTTTGCCACAATGGCGCGTTTTTCAAGAGCAGCCATTATCCTGTGGCATAACAAATTTTTCTACTCGGGAGTTCAATAATATGAAATTCATTTCAACGATAGTTTTAGCATTGGTGCTTGGGTCAAGTGGTTCGGCTTTCGCCGACGCTGCTGCTGGCCAATCAGCTTATGCCGCAAAAGGTTGTATAGGGTGTCATGGCGCTGGTGGCAAGAGCATGGTTCCCACTTATCCGTCCTTAGCTGGTAAAGATGCTGCTTTCGTTAAAAAGAACCTGACAGACTTTCGTAGTGGTGCGCGTGACAATGCGGTTATGAAGGCCATGGCAGCCCCCTTGAGTGATGCTGATATCGATAATCTCGCAGCTTATATTGATACGCTGAAGTAATAGTTACAAGGTAGCAACGAGCAAGCCGACTTTAAGTCGGTTTTTTTGTGGTATACCCTTACTAATTGGGGGTAGAACTCTTGCATCGGGCTGAAAACAGAGTTGAATTCGTGTAAATTTCCTACTTTATATTTTACCCGGAAATCCTTATGTCCGACTTTCTAATCGCACCTTCCATTCTCTCTGCTGACTTTGCGCGACTCGGCGAAGAAGTCGATAATGTCATTGCTTCAGGTGCCGATATTGTGCATTTCGACGTGATGGATAACCACTATGTGCCCAACCTTACCATCGGACCACTGGTCTGCGAAGCCCTGCGCAAGCATGGCGTGACAGCACCGATCGACGTCCACCTGATGGTTAAACCGGTGGATCGAATCATTCCGGATTTTGCCCGCGCTGGCGCGAGTTACATCACCTTTCACCCCGAAGCTTCGGAACACATCGATCGTAGCCTGGGGTTGATCCGTGAGAGTGGTTGCAAGTCAGGTCTGGTGTTTAATCCAGCGACACCTCTGAGCTATCTAGATTATGTGCTCGATAAAGTAGATATGATTTTGTTGATGTCGGTAAATCCAGGTTTTGGGGGGCAGAGCTTTATTCCCGCAACGCTGGATAAACTACGTCAGGCGCGGCAGCTAGTCGATGATTCTGGGCTGGAGATTCGTCTCGAAGTCGATGGTGGTGTGAAAGTCGACAATATTGCCGAAATCGCGGCTGCCGGTGCTGACACTTTTGTTGCCGGCTCCGGTGTTTTTGGATTTGGTGAAGCTAGTGACGCCAATCATTATGACAGCATTATCAGAAAATTCCGCCAGCAGTTGGTGCAGGGTAATTCGATTTGACGGGAATAAATGTACCGCAACTGGTGCTCATCGATGTCGATGGCACGCTGGTCGATAGCGTACCGGATATAGCCTATTGCGTTGATCAAACCATGCACCAGCTTGGTTTGCCCGAGCGTGGCGAGGCAGCCGTGCGCTGCTGGGTCGGGAATGGTGTCGAAAACCTGGTCAAGCGTGCGTTGATTAATCAAATGGATGGAAAATCTGACGATGCCCTGTTTCAGCGTGCGCTACCAATATTCTGGAATTTGTACAGCGATAATATCTGTGTACGCAGTGTTCTTTATGACGATGTTATTGAGGGGCTTGAGTATCTCAGGAGTCAGGATTACAAAATCGGCTGTGTGACCAATAAGGCGAGAACTTTTACTCTGCCTTTGCTGGCACAACTGCAGATATCGCAATATTTCAAAGTGATCATCTGTGGCGATGATACCGCGCGCAAAAAACCCGATCCTCTGCCGTTGCTCACGGCAGCCAAGCGTCTGGATGCAAAGCCAGAGCAATCGCTAATGCTGGGTGATTCGAAATCGGACGTACAGGCGGCGCGTGCAGCAGGGTTCCAGATAATCTGCATGAGTTATGGCTATAACCATGGCGAGAATATTGATAGCTATGCACCCGATGCTGTGATAGATTCCATGGCCGAACTCAAAGCACTAATCTAATTAATGATTCAACAAGGTCAAAAAAACAGGGTAGTCAATCAATGCTGGCGATGGTGAAGTCGTAACGTTGTTTTTGTAGTACCCCTGTTTTATATTAACCGTACTGAGTCATTACCATGAATTATCAGCAATTCAATCGAATCAAGCGCGATTACAATCGTATTCCTTTGGTTCGTGAAGTCCTCGCAGACCTCGACACCCCCTTAAGCACTTATTTAAAGCTCGCCAATGAACCATATTCCTACCTGTTCGAATCAGTGCAGGGCGGTGAAAAATGGGGGCGTTATTCGATCATAGGTCTTGCCTGTAGCACTCGTCTCAAGGTGTTTGGTAAGCACGCCATGCTGGAAGTCGACGGTCAGATCGTTAGCGAAGAAGAAACCAGTGATCCGTTACAGTACATCGAAGATTATTTGAATTTTTTCAAGGTTGCCGAGGCAGACTGCCTGCCCAAATTTCACGGTGGACTGGTGGGATATTTCGCTTATGATACGATTCGCTATATCGAACCCAAACTCGCCGAGTGCCCTAACCCGGACAGGCATGGTACGCCGGATATCCTGTTAATGGTGAGTGATGAACTGGTAGTTTTTGATAACCTGTCATCGCGCATGTTTCTCATCGTGCATGTCGATCCATCAGCATCAAAAGCCTGGGCTAATGGTCAGCAGCGACTCGACGAGCTCGAAAAAAAGCTGGAAGAAACACGCCTTCGTGTAAAACCAGAACCAAACCAGACTAGCGTCGATGAAAGCGATTTCACCTCGGAATTCACCCAACAGGGATATGAGGAAGCGGTCGAAAAGGCACGGCAATATATCATCGATGGTGATGCCATGCAGATCGTACTCTCGCAGCGGTTGTCGATTCCTTTTAAGGCTGAGCCGATCAATTTATACCGTGCGTTACGTAGTTTGAATCCCTCGCCATACATGTATTACCTCAATTTGGACGATCACTACGTGGTTGGTTCTTCACCTGAAATTCTAGTACGACTGGAAGACCAGACCGTGACGGTGAGACCGATAGCGGGTACGCGTCCTCGGGGTAAAGATGCAGTTGCCGATCAGGCGCTTGAGCAGGAGTTACTCAACGACCCAAAGGAACTGGCGGAACATTTAATGCTAATCGATCTCGGTAGGAACGATGCCGGGCGCGTTAGTCAGACAGGCAGCGTTAAACTCACCGAGAAGATGATTGTCGAGCATTATTCGCATGTCATGCATATTGTCTCGAATGTAGAAGGCAAACTGAAACCTGATATGTCTGCGCTGGATGTACTGCGTGCTACTTTTCCCGCTGGCACCGTTTCCGGCGCACCCAAAATTCGCGCGATGGAAATTATTGATGAACTCGAACCAGTCAAGCGCGGCATATATTCTGGCGCGGTTGGCTATCTTTCCTGGAGTGGCAATATGGATACCGCCATAGCCATACGAACCGCCGTCATAAAAGATGAAATCCTCTACATACAGGCGGGTGCCGGCATTGTCTATGACTCGGTCCCCGAAAGAGAATGGGCGGAGACCATGAACAAGGGGCGCGCCATATTCAAGGCAGTGGCGCTGGCTGAGTCGGGATTGCCATCCAGAGATCCATGTGCGGAGGATGAATCATGAAGGTTTTAATGATCGACAATTATGATTCGTTTACCTATAACCTGGTACAGTATCTTGGCGAACTCGGTGCCGATGTTGAAGTCCTGCGTAACGATCAGGTCAGCGTCGATGAAGTGCTGGAAATTGACGCCAGTCATATCATGATTTCCCCCGGTCCCTGTACGCCGAATGAAGCGGGTATTTCGATGGCGGTAATTGAAACTCTGGCTGATAGCAAGCCGATTCTGGGTGTTTGCCTTGGGCATCAGAGTATCGGTCAGGTCTTCGGTGGTGATATTATTCATGCCAGACAAATCATGCATGGTAAAACATCGATGGTGCAGCACACCGGTTTGGGTGTATTTGCTGGTCTGGATAATCCATTTGAAGCAACGCGTTATCATTCGTTGGTAGTCGGCAAGAATAGCTTGCCGGATTGTCTCGAAGTCACGGCCTGGACCGAAAATGCAGACGGCAGTGTCGATGAGATTATGGGCTTGCGTCATCGAGAAATGCCGATTGAAGGTGTGCAGTTTCACCCCGAATCTATTCTGAGCCAGTTTGGGCATGATTTATTGAACAACTTTCTAAAGATGTAAATTCGTTTACGGGCGGGAGCAGAGTTTTGAATATTCAATCAGCAATCAAGTCGGTAATCGCCGGGCAGGACCTCAATAAAACCGAAATGACTGAAGTCATGCAGCAAATCATGACCGGTGAATGCACCCCCGCGCAGATCGGTGGTTTTCTGGTCGGTCTACGTATGAAGGGTGAATCGGTCGATGAAATAACAGCGGCGGCCGCGGTGATGCGTGAGCTTTCCACCGCTGTTGAAATTAATGCAGATCATCTGGTTGATACCTGTGGTACCGGCGGAGATGCTTCCGGTAGTTTTAATATTTCCACGGCAAGTGCAATTGTTGCAGCCGCTGCCGGTGCGCATGTCGCGAAACATGGTAATCGCTCGGTATCGAGCAAATCAGGTAGTGCCGATGTACTCGAAGCGGCGGGTGTTAATTTGGACATTTCGCCAGAGCAGGTTGGCCAATGCATCGAAAAAGTTGGTGTCGGTTTTTTGTTTGCACAAAAGCATCATAGTGCGATGCGCCACGCCATAGGGCCGCGGCGGGAAATGGCGGTGCGCACTATTTTCAATGTGCTCGGACCCTTGACCAACCCAGCCCTCGCGCCAAATCAGGTGATAGGCGTGTTTGATGGTGAACTGGTTGAACCACTGGCGCAGGTATTAAAACAACTGGGCAGTCGGCATGTGATGGTGGTTCATGCCGAAGATGGTATGGATGAAATCAGTATCTCGGGTAATACCCACGTGGCTGAATTGAAAGATGGCGAAGTTACCATCTATAGCATATCACCAGAAGACTTTGGCCTGGCGTCTGGCTCGCTAAACGATTTACGCGTAGACAGCGTTGAAGAAAGCCTGGCGACGATCCGGCTGGTGTTTGCCAATAAGGCGGGCGCACCACGCGACATAGTCTGCTTGAATGCCGGTGCAGCCATTTATGTGTCGGGCCTGGCGGACTCTTTGTCTGCCGGTATCGAGAAGGCCCAGGAGGTAATAATCGAAGGCAAGGCTGGTAACGTTCTAGATGCGCTTGTCGCCAGGTCGAATGCTGAATGACCGATACACCCGATATTCTCAAGCGTATTCTGGCGCGTAAGCACGAAGAGGTTGAGCAAAGAAGCTCCACTATTCCATTGTCAGAGATACGCGACAGGGCGGAGCAGGCATTTGCGGTACGTGGGTTTGCACAGTCATTGAGAGTCAGGCTGGAGCGGGGAGAGGCCGCTGTTATAGCCGAAATCAAAAAGGCATCGCCAAGTAAAGGTGTGATTCGTGAGAGTTTTGACCCGGTACAGATTGCCAAATCTTATGAAAAAGCCGGTGCTGCCTGTCTTTCGGTTTTAACCGACGAAGACTTCTTTCAGGGACATGATGACTATCTGGTGATGGCGCGTGAGGCCTGCAAACTACCGGTGATTCGTAAGGACTTTATGATCAATGATTACCAGGTGTATGAGGCGAGGGCGTTGTCCGCTGACTGCATATTGTTAATTGTCGCGGCAATGGAAGATGCCAGATTAATTAGCTTGCATCAGTTGGCTGCCGAGCTCGGCATGGATGTGCTGGTTGAAGTACACGATGAAGAAGAACTTGAACGCGCCATGAAACTTGATTTATCTTTTGTGGGTATCAATAATCGGAATTTGCGTAGTTTTGAAACGAACTTGTTGACCACGCTGGATTTGCTCAGGCTGTTACCGAGGGATTGTTTTGTGGTCACCGAAAGTGGTATCCACAGCCATGCCGATGTGCAGCTCATGCGCGATCATGGTGTGAATGCTTTCCTGGTGGGTGAAGCCTTTATGCGTGTTGTAGAACCCGGTGAATTATTATCTGAGCTATTTTTCTAGCGGGTTCCAAAAATAACCATGGTTTTACCGTGTGCGGTGATTAAACCATCTTCTTCAAGATTTTTTATCACATGCCCGGCCATTTCCCGCGAACAACCGACAATCTTCGCCAGTTCCTGACGGGTTATTTTTATCTGCATGCCGTCCGGGTGAGTGATGGCATCGGGGGATTGGGCGAGTTCGAGCAAGGCACGCGCGATGCGGCCAGCAACATCCATGAATGCCAGGTTACTGACCTTGCGACTGGTATGGCGCAAACGGCTGGCCAGTTGTGATGATAACTGGAATAAAATTTCCGGGGTTTCTGTGGCCAGAATCATGAACTGCGAATAATGTATCTCGGCGACTTCGCAGGGATGACGGGTGATGACCCAGGCGCTGCGTTTGGTATCTTCTTCGAATAAACCCATCTCACCGAAGAAGTCGCCTGGATTCAAATACGCCAGCACTATCTCGTTGCAGTCGTCGTCTTCGATTACTACGCTGACCGAACCGTCGATGATATAGTAGAGTGTTTCCGAGTCGTCACCGGCATGAATAATTGTGCTGCGCGCCGCATATTTTTTCATGTGGCAGTGGCGCAGAAAATTATTGAGTGCCGGATTGTCTCTGGGTACTATTTTAGTGACCGGGTTGATATTCATGTGTGTGTATTAGATATTGAGTTTTTTATTCCGTGAAACATACCACAATATTGACAATGACAACACGAGTTAAGGGTGAAATAGTATGAAATGTAGAGTGAAGTGGTTGGATCATATGACCTTTGTTGGTGAATCAGACAGTGGTCATTCGGTTGTAATGGATGGTGCACCTGAAGCGGGAGGCCGTAATCTTGGGGTTCGTCCGATGGAAATGCTGCTGCTTGGACTTGGCGGATGTACAGCATTTGATGTGATTTCAATATTGAAGAAATCCCGACAGAATGTTGTGGATTGCGAAGTGCATATAGAGGCGGAACGCCGTGAAGAAATTCCCAAAGTATTCACCCGTATACATATCCACTTCGTTGTCAGCGGGAAAAACCTGAAATCGGAGAGGGTTGAAAAGGCCGTGAATCTTTCAGCAGATAAATACTGCTCAGCTTCTGAAATGTTGGGGAAAGTAGCAAAAATCACTCATGATTTTAATGTCATAGAAATAGTTAAGTAGTCTTAAATATAAGGTGAAAAACGCACTTGATTATTAAATCAGAATATAAGATAATTATTATATGCTGATTTGTGGCGCCCCCGCCCGATCAGCATTCCTCCTCCATCATCTTTAGATGGTATTAGACGTTGTACTCTTTGAGTACCGCGTCTTTTTTTTACAATTCCCCCGGCGCCTGGCAAAACCTGACGTTGCCCCATCAGGATAATCCCTTGACAAATATAGTTAGCCGCCTTATTATCTCAAAAATATAGTAAGGTGCCTAACTAGTATGGAGAATTTGATCCCTGATGAAACTATCAGGCACACACTGCTTTCAAGGCTGAGTGAGCAAGTTCCAGACTTTGATTTTGCAGCGGTTCAGCTTAGCGCTCAGTTATTAATGAGTTCGCAACAGACAGTTAATCTGTTTGAAAATCATTTTGCACAGTGGGGTCTTTCGCAGGGGCGCTTTGCTATTTTGATGTTGTTATACAACCTTCCTGAGAATGACTGGACACCTGTGAAGTTGGCTGAAGCCACTCATGTGACCAAAGCAACGGTTACAGGGCTTGTGAATAATCTGTCACGAGATGGATACATCACACGGCGACAGCATCCTGACGATGGGCGCAAGATCAGCCTTCGGCTCTCAGAGTCTGGAGAGCAGTTGGTACGAGGCATGATTCCTCAGCATTTTGAGCGAATCAGTCAGATCTATAGCAATCTTGATGGGCAGCAAATCAAGCAGATTTGTGATGCATTAGCCCTTCTTCAGCGGGCAATTATGCCAGGCGCTGCAAGAGAAATTAGGCAGTAAATTGAGTAACGGAGGTAATTATGCCGCAGGATTCCAAAACAAAGCGTGCAGTCTCGATCTGGATATTTTCAATCATTGCGCTCATTTTTGGTGGTTTGACACTTAGATCGAGTGGTTTGGTTCTCTTTACCACGGGCGAGTTTCATCAGCAGCAGGGAAACTTTGTGCCATTCGTAGTTTGGACAAATTTTGTCTGTGGCTTTGCCTATGTCATTGCCGCGACGGGTTTATTTCTGATGAAGCGTTGGGCGGCATATCTGGCGTATTTAATCGCATTGGTGACAGCTGCTGCCTACACCTTTTTTGGAATGCATGTCATGAATGGTGGTCTCTATGAAATGCAAACCGTTGTTGCTATGGCAATAAGAACCCTGTTTTGGACAGTTATATCAGGGCTGGCTTATTACTACATCATACGTCCAGGCACACAACTCTCATCCTGATTCTCAGGGTCAATTTCAACCGAGGAAATCATGAATAAACTATATTTAGTAATAATAGTGACTCTGTTAGCCGTGATAGCTGGCGGAGCCTACAAATTTTTAATCCAGGGTAGTGTCGTAGAAAGCACCGACGGACGCCTGGCGATACAGCTGGAAGCATCTGAAAGAGATTTAATTCTGCATGAAATGAGAACGTTCCTGGCGACCATTCAGCAGATCACGCTGGGAATCTCAGAAGATAATATGGAGCTTATAGCAGAATCTGCCAGAAAAGTAGGCTCAGCGGCTCAAGCCGAGGTCCCAGGTACATTAGTGGGGAAACTGCCCATGGAATTTAAACAACTAGGATTTGACACCCACACGAAATTTGATCAGATAGCTATGGATGCAGAAGATCTGGGTGATAGCGATCACGCCTTATCACAGCTATCGACTTTGATACAAAACTGTGTGTCCTGTCATGCGGTATATCGTATCGATTTAGCCGCTGAATAATCTTTGTTAACAGGCTATTCTTTTGGCTTGTCAAGCCTGTCTTTATCCGTTAGTATTCGCGCCCTTTGTTAGAGAAGCCCATTCTCTATAGACAGCTTTACGGAAATTAGTATGAAAACCTATAGCGCCAAACCCGAAACCGTCAAACGTGAGTGGTTTGTTATCGATGCCACAGACAAGGTTCTCGGTCGTTTATCGACCGAAATAGCCCGTCGTCTGCGTGGTAAGCATAAGCCAGAATATACGCCTCATGTCGATACAGGTGATTATATTGTGGTTGTAAATGCCGAGAAGATTCGCGTTACTGGTAACAAGGAAAATGACAAAATGTACCACCATCATACTGGTTATGTAGGTAGTTTGAAATCGACTAATCTTTCAAAATTGCGCGCTAGCCATCCCGAAAGAATTATTCAACACTCGGTAAAAGGAATGTTGCCGAAGAATGCACTAGGCCGGGCTATGTTCAAGAAACTCAAGGTTTATGCTGGTGAAACGCATAACCACAGTGCTCAACAGCCTCAGTCACTCGAAATCTAAGAGATCGAATCATGTCAGTAGAACAATATTATGGTACTGGTCGTCGCAAGAGTTCAGCCGCCAGGGTTTATTTGAAATCCGGTGGTGGTGCGATCACGGTAAACAATCGTAGCATCGACGAGTACTTCGGTCGTGAAACCTCACGTATGGTAGTACGCCAGCCGTTGGAAACTGTCGAAATGCTGGATAAATTCGATATCAACGTCAATGTTAGCGGTGGTGGTCCTAGTGGACAGGCCGGTGCGATTCGCCTCGGCATCACCCGTGCATTGCTACAATACGACGAAACTTATCGTGAAGCCTTGCGTAAAGAAGGTTTTGTGACTCGCGATGCTCGTGAAGTGGAACGTAAGAAAGTCGGACTACGCAAAGCCCGTCGCGGAGTTCAGTTCTCCAAGCGTTAAGCGGCCGGCAACAGCCAAAAGAATCAAAAAGCCTGCTTTACGCAGGCTTTTTTGTGACTGTTCTTACCCCGTCGTCTCCGCCAAGTATCAATACATCGGCCCCGCGGTGCGCAAACAGGCCGACTGTTACGACCCCCGCCATGCCATTGATTTGTGTTTCCAGGGTTAATGCATCGTTTATTTTTAGCCCCGAGACATCGAGAATGTGGTTGCCATTGTCGGTAATAAAACCTTCGCGCCATTTTGGTTCACCGCCCAGCTTTTCCAGTTCGGC
>JAAENK010000293.1 GCA_024224415.1 Gammaproteobacteria bacterium
ATAGAATGTTTTTTAAATCTGCAAATTTTTTGATTGAATATTTTCTTGGACATCGGCGATGTCATTTGATCACTGTTGGCGGAACCTCGATCGAGGTTAATCCCACGTAATCGTGTCCCACCGTTGTTGAACAGCATAAGTGAAAGCAGGTACTGGTCGAGGGACCACTCTATTCAAAATCGGCACACGTAAGCGTAATTCATTCCATTCACTGCCTTGTGGTTGTGTTTGTCGGTCGGCGGTAAACGCCTCAAAATCGGCGACTGTCCAGCGCGCATATGGCGGTAGTATCCCTTCTGATCGATTGAAGGCATCAAATTCGGTAGGGAACCACGCGTAGAAGGCTCTTTTTAAGATAGTCTTATATCGGACGCGTATTGGTTGACCGTGGGCATCCCATTCGTCCTTGATTTCATGTGCGCCCAGGGCATACCATTCTGCGGAAATGTGGTGTACCCTGACCTGGCGATGAATCTGCACTAAACGCCACCCTTGGGCTGTCGATTTTGCTTGTTTCTCGACTCCTGCGAACCCTAATTCAGGGACGTGCCATTCTTGTAAATAGTTC
>JAAENK010000294.1 GCA_024224415.1 Gammaproteobacteria bacterium
CGGGGTATCAGGGTACGTTGGGCTGGGGTCTTGCAACAGGGCTAGGGGCTGCTCATGCGCGCAGGGATGTGCCAGTGGTTGCGATTATGGGTGATGGTGGCGCTTTGTTTTCCATCGGTGAACTGGCAACCGCAGTGCACCATAATATTCCGCTGACGGTTATCGTTTTCAATGACAACGCTTACGGAAACGTACGTGGTTTTCAGAAAGATTACTACAATGGCCGGACCATCGCCTCTGATTTGACCAGCCCTGATTTTGCGGCCCTTGCCAATAGTTATGGCGTTAAAGGGCAAACCGCCGCGACCCCTGAAGAATTGCGCAAATGCTTACGCTCGGCCATCGCATCAGATGGTCCAACGGTGATCGAGGTGCCAGTCGGAAATTTCCCTTCCCCATGGAGGCATTACTTCGCGCCCCGGGTCAGAGGTGTTTAAGGTTGAATCCGACGTTACCACGGCGGGTGCCATTTTCGAACACGGTATTAAAGATCAAGTGGTCAGACTCCCCTGAAACCCAGGTACTGGAAATCCCTGAAACCATTTGGCGCACCACCTGGTGCAAAAGGTCTAGGTGTTAATGGCAAGCAGAGCATTCAATTAAAATCATGCGTCAGCATATTTTCCGAAGACAGAACCACAAGCACGCTCTTATCCTCAACATCCCAGGAATCTATATACTCCTGTGCGGCATCATCACTATCTGAATATCGGCGTACTATTCGCCATACGATTTCACTTACCCATGGTGTAGTGTCCTCAAATAATAGCTCGACTGCACCGCTTAACATTACTGCCCGTGCGTCGGGACTTTCGCCTGCTATACATATACTCATCTGCGGGTTACGACGTAGATTTTTGTATTTGGCGCTTTTTACGCCCATGTATACATAAACCTGGTTATTTTCGTAGAGATACCAAACGGGTGTTATCTGAGGCGGGCCATTCGGTCGGTTTGTTCCGAGAATGGCGTGTCGAGGGGCTTGCAGAAATTCTTCGATTTCTGCCGGGGTCATTTCATGGGGCTGGATGGTCATGACCCAATTATACACATGATGAAATTAAGGGATCTCTGATTAATTCGAAAATCACTGTCATTGCGAGCGCAGCGCGGCAATCTTTTTTAGTAATATCAACTTGTTAGAGATTGCCGCGTCGCTAGCGCTCCTCGCAATGACGAATTAATCAGAGCTTCCTTAATAAGATTTTGGCAAACCAAGTGCCTTTTCGGCTATATTACATAATATAAGCTGGGGGCTTACGGGCGCCAGTCGGGTGATCATTACTTCACGCAATAAACGTTCAACATGAAATTCTTTTGCGTAGCCCATACCACCGTGGGTCATAACTGCTTGCGTACAGGCTTTGAACCCCGCTTCGCCAGCAAGATATTTGGCGGCGTTTGCCTCAATTCCGCAGGATTGTTCCTGGTCGTAAAGACTTGCTGCACGCATCGCCATGAGCCATGCTGATTCGAGTTCCATCCAGTTGATAGCAAGCGGATGCTGGATGGCCTGGTTCTGGCCGATTGGTCGGTCGAATACTACGCGTTGTTTAGCGTATTCACTTGCACGAGCCAGTGCGTTGCGGCCGATGCCAATGGCCTCTGAAGCCACCAGTATCCGCTCCGGATTAAGGCTGTGTAGCAAATAGTAAAATCCCTGCCCTTCTTCACCTATGAGATCACTCTCCGGTATCGGTAATCCATCGATGAATACTTCGCATGAATCTACTGCAGCTCGACCCATTTTTGGGATACTGCGTACATCGCAGTATTTTCTATCCAGGTCGGTATAAAAAAGTGTTAAGCCATCGGTGGGTCGCTTTCCTTCAGATTTTGGTGCAGTTCGCGTCAGCAGCATTATTTTGTCTGCTTGCATGGCTGTTGATGTCCAGATTTTCTTACCATGTGCTACGTATCCATCGTCGCAGCGTACTGCGCGGGTGGTTATGGCGGTGGTATTTAGACCGGCGTCAGGCTCGGTCACTCCAAAACAGCAACGTTTTTTACCCGCGATCAAGTCTGGCAACCAGCGTTGCTTTTGCTCCTCACTACCGAATACGGCAACGGGATGTGGACCAAATATATTGATATGAATTGAAGAAGCGGCACTCATGGCGCCAGACGAATTTGCCACCGCATGCATCATGATAGCGGCTTCGGTTACACCCAGCCCTGCGCCACCATACGCTTCCGGCAAAGCGATACCCAGCCAGCCGCCATCGGCCATTTGCTGGTAGAAATCAAATGGGAATTCACCACTCTGGTCACGCTTAAGCCAGTAATCGTCATCAAATCCGGCACAAATTTTTTCGACTGAATCGCTGATTTGCTGTTGTTCGCTGCTATAAGAAAAATCCATCAAACTGTTTCCTCCTGGGCTATTTTGTCAGTGATTTGCTTTAGCAAGACAGATCGTCTGAGTTTTCCAGCGGCTGTCACGGGTAAAGCGTCGATAATATGCAGGCTCTCTGGCCATTTGTTTTTTGCGAGGCCTTTACGGCGGGTAATTTCCAGCAAATTGTCAAGGCTTGGATTGTTGCCGTCGGGGTTCGCAACCAGGCAGGCGCATATGCGTTCTCCCAGACGCTCATCTGGAATGCCGATAATTGCCAATTGCCCAATTCCAGGTTCACCGATCAGGGCTTGCTCGATCTCCAAAGGTGAAATATTGGCACCGCCACGGATAATAAGCTCTTTACGCCTCCCGGTGATCTTGACATAACCCAGACTATCGATAACAGCCAGGTCACCAGTGCGAAACCATCGGTCTGGTAGAAATGACTCTTCGTTTAGCTGCGGATTACTATAGTAGCCCAGACATTGTTGGGGCCCGCGCATTAACAGGTCACCTTCCATCCCTGCAGAAAGTTCATCACCGTTCAGGTCGACAATTTTCAATTCTGTTCCGAGGAAAGCCTCACCGTCGGTGCTAGCCACTATATCCTGAGCAGTGCCAGGCCGACAGCCTGTACCAATACCTTCAGTCATGCCCCAGATTACCGATGTCAACGTATCGGGCAGTTTTTCCTGCGCCTTCCGGAGTAAAGTTGCAGGCACATAACTACCACCACAAAGTATTAGCTGCAACGATAACTCAGTTTTCAACTCGGCAAACCGTTTACAATTAAGCAAATCATCTAGCAGGGTCGGAGTAGCGAGTGTAAAGCTGGCTCTCTCCCGCACCATAGTTTCCAGCGCCTGATCGGCATTCCAGACATCCTGCAAAATTAAGGTCGCCCCTAGATATATCGCGAGCCTTAGTCCATGCGCATAGCCAGCGGAAAACCCCAGCGGTGCGGCCATAAATATAATAGTTTCTGAATCAAAATTATAAATAGGGGCCACAGTGGTATTCAGTGCCCCGATTGTGTTGGAACTATGCATCACGCCCTTGGGTATTCCGGACGATCCAGAAGTAAACAACAGACAATTCAGGTCATCTGCACTTGCGGGTGATTTAGGCTCGTCAAGCTGCAGGGAATTGTCATCGACGAGTTCATTAAAAGTAATCCAACCCTGATGTTTTTGATTTGATCCCACTGTAATACGTAAACTGGTATGCGGGCAATTCTTTGCAGCATGATCAACGAGTGATACAAAATTTTTATCTTTCAGCAACTCAGGGACAACGATTCCTTTTGCACCACTGACGGCAAGCACGCCGGCAAACTCGTGTTCACCTCCGGTGATTGGCATATGCACGCCGACGGCTCCAAGGTAATCGAGTGCCAGCCCAAATATCGGAGCCTGTTGCCAATTTGGCAGAGCGACGACAAACCTGTCACCTTGTTTGACGCCGCGTTTTCTTAACGCCGCGGCTAAGTACCAGGATTGGGTTGCCAGCTGTTGATAGGTTAGACTGCCAAAACGTGGGTCTTTCACAGCCAGTTTATCTGGTGAGTGTTGTACCGCCTGTTGCAGAAAGTCGGTCAGCAGACGGTCGCTCCAATAACCCGATTTTCGATAATACTCCTCGTGATTTTGCATGATTGACCGTTTCTACCACTATCACATGGCGTAGCCGCCACTGATACTGATGCACTGGCCAGTAATGTAAGAAGTTGTATCAGATGAAAGGAATAACACCATTGGTACAATATCCTTCGGCACACCACAACGGCGCAGGGGATAGCGGCGCACAACTTTTTTCAGCACTTCGTCGTCACAGAAAATTTTTGCCTGCGGGCTGTCTGCATGCCATAAGCTGTTATCACCGGCATCCTGTGTTTCTTCTGGCAGGGTAAGACCCGGACAGACAACGTTTACATTTAATTTGTGACGCCCAAACTCGCGCGCCAGTGCTTTGCTCAGGGTGATTATGCCACCCTTACAGGCGCCATAGACTGCTTCATTGTATTCACCCACTCGACCTGCATCGGAACCGATGGTAATGATTTTGCCATAGCTTCTGGAAATCATTGACGGCGCTACCGCACGAATACCATTAATTGGGCCCCATAGGTTGATGGCGATTTCACGTTCGAAATCTGAATAAGGTTTGTCCATGAACAATGCATTGGCTGTCCAGCCAGCGTTGTTGACAAGAATATCGATTTGACCGTAGCTCTCCAGTGCAGCTTGCGCCATTTTTTCTGTATCAGCAGCATCACCAACATCTGTTCTAACAAAAAAAGCGGCGTTGGGACGTATTTTGCATAATTCCTGCGCTACCCTTTCCCCCTGCTTTTCATCAACATCGGCGATAACAACATTAGCACCCTCGGCAACAAAACCTTCGGTGATGGCTTTACCTATATTGGATGCTCCGCCGGTAACAATGGCAGTTTTACCCTGTAGTTCTAAATCCATTGCTTTTGACCTCGTTGGTGAATATTACATATACGGGACTGTACTTACTTTTTCTGGAATAGCTCTAATCGTTGTTTGATTTCATCCGCGGCATCTTCCCGATTGCGAGCAAAATAAATTTCCTCCAACCACAAAGCATCGGCAGCAGGCATGTCGTAACCGAGCATGGCGACTTCTTTTACCAGGCGCACGGCTGATTTACCATTGGCGCAAATTGCATCGGCGATTTTCAGCGCTTCGTCAAACAAGTCTTCATCTGCTACAACTTTTTGCACCATGCGCAAGCGTAGCGCTTCTTCTGCCGAAACAGGGTCTCCGGTCAACATCATCAGCATGGCATCACCAAGACCTATTAAACGCGGTAGCCATTGGGTTCCACCGCCACCGGGTAACGCGCCCAATTTAACTTCGGGTAAACCAAGTTTCGCGCTGCTGGCCGCTATGCGGATATCACATCCCAGCGCCAGTTCAAAACCACCACCGAAGGCATAGCCATTGATCGCGGCAATCGTGGGTTTGCTGATCTTCAAAGAATTCGGGGTCACCCAATGACTAGTTCTGACCTTGGGTGGCAAATACAGAAAATTGGGCGCTTTTTTGATATCTATGCCAGTAGAAAAGGCACGTCCAGTGCCGGTATAAACCAGTACGCGAAGTTCATCATCGGCCTCGAATTCTTCCAGACGCTTGCGGTGTTCTCGCATTAAGTCCATGTCGAAGGAATTCATTGCTTTGGGTCGGTTCAACCTGATAATGGCCACCGGACCTCGGGTTTCCCAGATTAACGGTGCTTGCTCGGCTTCAGTGTCTTTTTCGTCGCTCATTGATAATACCTTGTCTCAATTCTGGGAATGCTTGCTCAGAAAATCGTGAATCAGTTTATTAGTCGCATCGCAGGCTTCCCAGTGCAAACAATGGCCCGCATCAGGAACTATTACAAGTTCAGAACCTGGAATATTCTGTGCAATTTTTTCAGATGCTCGTGGTGGACAATACGGATCGGTCTCACCAGCAATGACAAGCGTTGGGCAGTCGATCTGGTTTAGATCCTCTACCATGGGTTCATCAGCAAGCCTAGCCATGGCGCGACCTGCATTCAAATAACCGTCTATATCCTTTACCGCGCTGACACGTAATTGCTGGTATTCGCTTATGAGTGCCTGATCACCCAGGGAGAAACAGCCGCAGGCATCCAGTGAATTAATTTCAATAAGTTTTTCGAGACCACCAGCGCTCACCTGACCCATGCGGTCACGAAAAAACTCCTGCCCTGGTTTGCCAACTGTACATGAACTGGCAATAAGAATCAGACCCTTTGTCAATTCGGGGAAATCCAGCGCAAACCGTTGGGCAATGACTCCACCCATCGAAAAGCCAATCAGCCAGGCAGGGCCTGTACTTTGAGCGCTAAGAATTTGCCCCAGATCATCGGCCATTTGGGCGACGGTGCCGTTGCCAGCACCGACCGGACTGGCACCAAATCCGCGTACATCGTAGCTGATCACCCGCATGGATTGTTCGAGGAAAGCCTGCTGTTTTGCCCAGACATGCCGTGCCTCCGACAGGCCATGGATCAATACGACTGTTTCTCGACTCATCGGTCAAACCCTATGTCAGGTGCCTGATGATACCTTCAGACAAGGCTTCCATACGTGCCTGTCGGCCATCTGTGCCAGCACGAAAAGCCAGCGTCACGCCATGTAACCCCAGTTTTTCAAGGCCTCTTATACGCTCCAGACATTCATCTGCCGAACCGACAAGGGCAACATAGTCGGTGAATTCGTCCGAAACCACTTTCTTGTGACCTGCGTGTGAGGACATATGCTCATGTCTATCATAACTTTCTCCTGCACGTTGGAAATCATCCTTAAACGGATGAAGAAACTCAGGCAGGTATTTCCATTTATTAAAAGTCTCGGCCTGCGAGGCAACCCAGTGACTGACATCGTCACGCGCCTGTTCGCGATCGTCTGACATACCGATAGCTGCCCAGAGGTGGAGTTCAATTTCGTTAAAATCACGACCCACTTCTTCAGCACCACGACGTACGTGATCAATTTGCCATTTGGTAAATTCCTCGTTGGCTCCCCCCATCAAAATCACGCCATCTGCTACGCGTCCACACATCGCCAGAATTTTGGGTTGGTTAGCAGCAACAAAAATAGGGACTCTTCCTGTAGCTGTGACCAGACGGTAGGGGTTCCCATCATCACCAACGACTTCTTCACCACTGCAAAGTGTGTTGATGTTATTTATCGATGTCTCGAGGTATTTGATGGTTGCTGGTTTCAGGCCGATAGAAAATACTCCAGTCCATCCAGAACCAAGACCAATAATTGCCCGACCATCGCTAACTTCGTTCAACGCGGTAAAGCCATTGGCTATCGTGGTAAAATGTCGTGTCACAGGATTGGTAACACCTGTACCCAGTTTAATGGTACTGGTGTGTTCCGCACAAAGTGCCAGTGCGACATAACAATCTTTCATAGAGAGCTGAACATCGGCTATCCAGGCGCTGTCAAATCCCAATGCTTCGGCATTTTTGACAACTTCAACGGTATGCGATATAGGCTCTCGGTGGCTTATTCCCAGTGATACTCCGACTTTCATTTTGTGTTATACCTCAAATTTGGCTATACGAAAGTTTTCCGCATTATGCTCTGCCTGATTATATTATTTTCGCCCCGATTACAGTTTTTTCGACGTTGAACACATCAGCAAGACACTTGAACTTTACGAGTGAACTGCTCATTCCAGGCCAGGTTGGCATCGTTTGAGAGACCGGCCATGCTTCGCGGTATTTGCTTGGATTTTTGTCAAACTGCCTGGTAAATGATTTGGCAAAATGCGAAAAGCTGGGGAAACCACTGGCCATGGATATCTCACGAATACTCATCGATGTCTGGGTCAATAACACCCTGGCAAACTGCAATCTCAGAATACGGTAGAAACTAATCGCAGAAGTATCAAGGTACTGCTGAAACAGGCGTTCCAGCTTGCGTTGCGAAATACCCACGACATCAGCAATATAAGGAATAGGCAGTACTTCCTCCAGATTGCTCTCCATTAAAATAATACATTCACGTATCATCGGATGCAGTGTTTTCTGGGTTCCGACGCGGACTTTTCGTTGTGCTGAATCTGCTTCACGAATAGGATCATGCAAAATTTGTTCAGCCACTTCCTGGGTTAGCTGCATGCCGTGATGTTTCTCAACCAGGTAAAGCATCATGTCAATACCTGCTGTACCACCTGCACAGGTTATTCGGTTGCGGTCGAGCACAAACAGTTGTTCTTTCAGGTTTACCCGCGGAAATTGTTCCTTAAAGCCAGGAATACAGCTCCAGTGCAGAGTCGCGTTATAACCAGACAGTAACCTTGCCCTGGCCAGTACCCAGGCACCCATACACATACCGCCAAGGGTAATACCATAATTATCCTGTAATCGTAACCAGCCAAACAGGTGTTCATCTTCATAATGCTCGGCATTCCAACTGCCACAGACAATAATAACATTCCACTTCCGGGCATCATTTACAATAGATTCTGTTTCGATTGACATGCCATTACTCGCTTCAACTGATCCTCCAGTCGCCGAGACAAAATACCATTCATAGAGGTTTTCACCAGCCAGATAATTAGCGATTCTTAACGGCTCAATGGCTGTAGTTAAAGCCATCATATTAAACTTCGCAACGAGCACAAAACCAGTCACATGCGGGGATGACCGATGGTGTAAATCAAGCTTACTCATTATTACCCCTAAAAAGGTTACGTCGAATATCCGCCAATAACGTCGAAAATATCATAACTGAGAGTGGTGGTTATCGTCAAAAATTGAGCCTGAATTTACAGGTAATAATGTGGCGTATGCGCATAATTTTATTTTTTGATCTAACCTGGCTCATCACATAATGCAGGCCAGTCGTCGAAATATCCAGAGACTGCTGGCGCCGAGACATATCGCCTTCATTGGCGGGAATGACGCTGATTTCGCTGCACGACAATGTGCCCAGTATTTTAATGGCCCAGTATGGGGGGTCAATCCAGGCCGTGAGACCCTGGGTGACCAGCCCTGTTATACCTCGGTAGCAGATCTTCCCGAGGCACCAGATGCTGTGTTTCTAGCAGTGCCGCGTAAAACTGCCATGCAAACAGTTGCTGAACTCAGGGAGATTGGCGCAGGGGGTATTGTGTGTTACACCGCAGGCTTTGGTGAACTGGGTGCTGAAGGGGCAGCAAACGAGAAAAAGCTGGTAGCCACTGCTGGAGATCTCGCGCTGGTGGGGCCAAACTGTTACGGCTTGATCAACTATACCAAGAACGCGGTCTTGTGGCCTTATGGCTGTGGCGAGTCCCACGTCGAGCGTGGTATTGCGCTGGTGATGCAAAGCGGCATGCTGGCGTCAAACCTGACGATGAACCAGCGCTCCGTACCATTGGCCTATGTTATATCAGCTGGTAACCAGGCCATGCTGGCGGTTGAGGATTATATCGATGTACTAATCGATGATCCGGCTGTTACTGCGATTGGCCTTTACGTTGAGGGTATTAGTAATGCCGAACGGTTTGGTGCAGCTGCGTTAAGGGCACTGGAAAAGAATATCCCCATTGTCGCCCTAAAGGCAGGCAGCTCAGAAATAGGTTCAAAACTAACCATAAGCCATACAGGCTCACTGTCCGGGTCTGACGAGGTGTACCAGGCATTTTTTGATCGCTTTGGCATTATTCGAGTTCGTTCACCTACTTTATTGCTGGAAACACTAAAGCTATTGTCGTTTTCGGGGGCGCCAAAAGGTATCCGCGTCGCAGCATTTACCTGTTCGGGTGGCGATGCCGCAATGTTGGCAGACGAAGCCGAACATTGGGGGATCGATTTTCCACAGCCATCGACAGCTGCCCACGGCAAATTGACCGGCCTGCTACCCGATATTGCCACGGTTTCAAACCCGCTTGATTACACCACACCACTGTGGGGTAACGCTCAACAAATGCCACTGGTATTTGGCGAAATGTTGAATGACACATACGATGCAGCACTATTGATCCAGGACTATCCTTCCCCTGAAATGAAGACCAGCAAAGAAAATTACCTTCAGGATGCACGATCATTCATGGCTGCCACCCAGCAGGCTGGTATACCCGCTGCAATCTGTAGTGAACTGTCAGAAAATATCGATCGAGAATCAAGAGAGATTATGATTGCAGGCGGCATAACACCCTTACAGGGTATAGAAAACAGTCTTGCTACTTTTGCGATGGCTGGCAAATATTCACTGCGTCGTGAGCAAATACTGTCAGCATCAACAAGCCCCGTGGTTAAGCCACTAGCAATAGTTCCAGACGTAGAAGACCTCATTACTCTCGATGAATGGGACAGCAAGCAATTATTAAATAAAGCTGGAATTCCGACTCCAAAAAGTCAGCTTGTTAGCGCAGAACAGGTAACTACTGCTGCGGCTGAGATTGGCTTTCCAGTTGTGGCTAAACTGGCTCATGCCGAGATACCACATAAAACCGAAGCTGGCGCTATCAAAACAAATCTGATGGACGCAGATGCTGTCACCGCCGCTATCGAGTCGATCCATACATCGGTGCAACGCCACACCCCTGATCTGGCCATCAAGAATTTCCTCATTGAGCGCCAGATACCAGGCTCGCTTGCCGAGTTGTTGATTGGTGTTCGCTGCGATGCTCAGTTCGGACAAACGATGGTAATTGCATCGGGTGGAATCATGGTCGAGCTGCTAGCTGATCAGGTTACCCTGTTGCTACCGACCGATTCCGAGACAGTAGTCAGAGCGTTACGTTCGCTACGCATATTTCCACTGCTAAATGGTTTTCGTGGTAAACCCGGGACAGATATGGCCTTGCTCACCGAGACAATTTTGAAACTGGCTAAATTTGCCGAAGAAAACGCAGCAGAGATTGACGAGCTTGATATCAATCCGCTACTGGTCATGGAATACGAAGTAGTAGCCGCAGACGGCTTGATGCGAGTATCGAAGAATTTTAAAATCTGAACCATGGGCAGCTCCGCGTCGACTATCAGGCCTACTCAATTACCCGATCTGGAGTTGTTTTGGCCGACACACATCGATGAGTTGATAGAGCACATCAAAGGTGGCGCAAAACTACTCGCCGGAGGTACCGACCTGCTGCTACAGGCCCGCAATCAAGGTCAGCCTCAGAAGCTCGCATGGATAGGTAACATTGAATCAATGCACAACTTTGCCGAACAGGATGAGCAATGGCAGGTGGGTGCTGGTATTAGCCTGGGAAAGCTTATTTCCAACGCGGCTTTTCGTCGCGCTGCCCCGGCAATAGTTGATGCCGCACAATTGGTCGGTTCGGTGCAAATACGCAATCAGGCTACATTGCTTGGAAACATTTGTTCGGCTTCCCCAGCTGGTGACACCCTTCCTGCATTACTGGTACACGAAGCCGAAGTTGAAACTGCTAAATCTCATTCCCTGCTCCTGGATGATTTTCTGATCGCGCCAGGTCAAACAGCATTGGCACCCGGAGACATACTATTGTCGGTTTCACTGCGGGGATTACGGGCCAATGAAATAAGCTGTTACTATCGACATACCGAACGCAAGGCACTGGACCTCGCAGTTGCCAGTGTCGCAATCCGATTGAGCTTTGAAGATGATGGATGCACTATTGCAGCTGCTCGGATAGCACTAGGAGCTGTAGGCCCAACGGCCATGCTTGCCAAACAGGCGGCAGAATCGCTGGTGGGTCAGCCACTGACAAAAAAGTCCATAGCAAACTGTGCAACTATTGCGGCAGAAATCTGCAATCCAATCTCAGATTTCCGAGCCAGTGCCGATTACCGGCGGCTGCTAATTCGTGTGTTGGTTGGGGATGTTATCAACCAGATAGAGAAGCGAGTTCAGCTTTTGCCATGAATACCAGATTAATCCTGCATATCAACGGCAACGAGCACAGCCTGCCAGACGCCTGGCATGGTCGTCGTTTACTGGATTATCTGCGTCATGAGCTGAGCCTGATGAGCGTAAAAGAAGGTTGTGGTGAAGGAGATTGTGGCGCTTGCACGGTACTTGTTGATGGCGAACCCATGTGCTCCTGCCTGCTACTTGGTGGCGTACTGGCTAACCGAAGCATCGTCACGGTTGAAGGTTTATCCGACGATCACCGGCAGCGTTTTGCCCAGCTATGCGAGCAACATGGTGGATTGCAATGCGGTTTCTGCACATCAGGATTTACCATGATGAGTGCCTGGCTGGCCGAAGGGGGCAGCGAAACCGGGCAGAACTCATCCGATAAACTACTGGCAGGAAATATCTGTCGCTGCGGCGTTTATCAACAGCTTAAAAAAGTAATTGCAGACCTGTTATGACGTTAAATACCGCCGATTTCCGTCAACGCGCACTTACAAACGCCCGATATACAGCTGATCTCATCCCCCAGAATGCAATCGTCGCTGGCGTGGCTCGCAGCCCCCATCCTCACGCCCGCATTAAGAACATCAACACTGCCGGGGCACTAGCAATTCCCGGGGTATTGGCTGTTCTCACCGCAGAAGATTTCGAAGGCATCAGGCTTGGACACAATGACTCCGACGAACCGGTGCTAACTACAGTGGCACGCTATGTCGGCGACGAGATTGCTGCAGTAGCAGCGCGTGATCAACAGTCATTGCTGCGCGGCATAGAAGCACTTCAAATTGAATACGAAATACTCCCCCATGCAATCACTATTGACGATGCTCTCGATTTACCCACATCAATTCATGACTCCTGTACTGACAATATCACCGACAGGTTTCAGGCGGCGCGGGGTGATTGGTATGAAATTGAATCGCAGGTCGATATATGGGTAGATAATACATTTGAAACAGCCGCGGTTCCCCATGCTTATCTGGAACCCCGCGCCGCTGTAGTGCATGTAAAAGACGATTGTCTGGAACTGGTCTGTGGCTCACATGCTCCCTCTATGATGGCGGATCATTACCGACCCATCGTCGCCAGTTGGGGCAGTCAACTGGAAATTCATACACCCGCCATGGGTGGCTCTTTTGGCGCAAAATGGCAACACTCCACGCATTTGATCTGCCTCTTATTCGCCCATCGATTACAGCAGGATGTCGCAATAGTACTCTCTCGCCGAGACGATATGATAGCGGGTCGTACACGGGCGGCAATGCGATTTAAGATGCGCATCGGCGCTACTGCAACGGGCAAATTGCTAGCAAAGGAAACCATGCTTTGGTCCGATAACGGTGCATATTCACTGCACGGCCCAGCGGTTATGCGAGCTGCTACTTTTCGTGCCGATAGTCTTTATCGTTTTGCAGCGACCCGCTCCGAAGGGCAGCTCATCTATACCAACAATATCCCATCAGAGTGTTTTCGGGGACTTGGTATTACTCAGTCGACCTTTGCCCAGGAACAGTTGATCGATGAATTGGCAAAGCGTTTAAATATCGATCCGATAAAACTGAGAAAGATGAATACTGTGTGCGAGGGTGAAACCACAATACACGGCTGGCAAGTCGGTAGCTGTGGCATTGTCGATTGTCTCGACAGCATTTCAAATCGTATTAACCAGTATCGTCGCAATCAAACCTCGGCAACAAACAACCGCTACCGCATCGGTTATGGCGTCGCTGCTTTTATTCACTGCATCGGTAATCGTGGTTACGACCAACACTTTGACAGAGCATACGTCAAACTCACGGCCATGCCAGATGGCAGGATTCGTATCAGTTCCGGCGAAGTCGAGTTAGGCTGTGGTACGGTGGAAGTATTAATAAAAACCGTCTCCCATGAACTTGCTATTGACCCACAACAACTCGACGTAGTTCTCGGAGACACCGCCATCGGCCCGCATGGTATGGGAAGCTTTGCAAGTCGAACATCTTTTTTTGTAGCCTTTGCGGCAGAGGATGCCTGCCGACGTTTTAACCAGATGGCGCAGCACGAGCTTTTGCAGAACATTGAAGTAACCGGCATTTATCAACCGGACAACGTCGTCGTGCCCGATGAGAGTGGCTATGGTAATATTTCGGCGGCCTATACTTTTGGTACACACGGATGTTGTGTACGAGTAGACAGCTATACTGGCAAGGTTTCTGTGGAACAGTATTGGGCAGCCCACGATGCCGGTAAAATTGTCGATATCAACGCTGCCGAGGGCCAGGTGATCGGCGGAGTGATGCAAGGTCTGGGATATGCTCTTACCGAGTGCACAGCGGTTGACGATAACGGCCAGTTGCTCAATCCCGGTTATCTTGATAATCGCGTACCGACTTTCGCAGACGCGGTTCCGGTAGATGTGATATTCGCCGATACTTTTGAAAATTCGGGTCCAGCTGGAGCAAAAACAATTGCCGAGCAACCCATTATTCCGGTCGCGGCCTGTGTTGCTAACGCGGTTCACGATGCTATCGGAGTTCGTCTGAATCGGTTACCGATCAATCCTGAAAGAGTATGGCGAACATTAAACCATGACACAAACAGCTGAAAATATGCAAACATCAGTACAGGTAGAACATCACGACAGGATTGTTACGATTCGGCTAAACCAGCCGGAACGAAAGAATGCTCTGTCTTCAACCATGTTACAGGCCCTGAGTACTGCCCTGACAGAGGCCGAACAAAGCGAAATCACCTCACTAATCCTGACCGGAGCGGGTGGCTGCTTCTGCGCTGGTGCAGACCTGACCGAGTTGACTGGTACAACCGATGATCTTGAAGTGGACAATGCAATAGAAACGGTAGTCAATAAAATTCGTGAATTTCCAGTACCGGTAATTGCGGCCATAGATGGCCCATGCATGGGGGGTGCGGTAGACCTGGCATTGAGTTGTGATGTCCGTATTGCAGCAAGCAATACTTTTTTTCAACTACCAGCTACCCGCCTCAGCCTGTTGTATAACCCGGGTGCGGTCGAGCGTATGTACCATTCATTTGGAAGGGATACGATGATGCGATTATTGATTATTGGCGAACGCTTCGATGCCAAAGCTGCATTGAGTGTCGGCATGGTATCGCATATTGTTGAAGAGGCAGAATGCTATGAAGCAGCATTCACGTATTGTCAGCAAGCCACTGGTAATTCACGGTCTGCGATGACATCAACTAAAAACCTGCTAAATGCCCTTGCAATCAATAGTTACGATGCCGATTACTGGGAAAAGCAACGCCTCCAGCATTTATCTTCACCGGAGCGCCTTGCTGCGGTTAGCAAAGCAAAATCCAGATTTACAAAAAAATGACAGCCCCGGCTAACATTTGGGCGGTGGTACCGGTAAAGAGTTTTAGCTCGGCAAAGACCCGTCTGGCAAATACTTTGCAGGCCGATGAGCGCAATCGGCTATCGCGCGCCATGATGTCAGATGTATTGAAAGTTCTGCTGGCATCCCCTCGACTCGCCGCAACCGTAGTAGTGACCTCTGACAATGAAGTCGCCGACTGCGCGAAAGCGGCTGGCGCACATATATTTCGCGAGCAAACTAGCCGTGGCCCCGCACAGGCAGTAACGACAACCGCACAGTGGCTTGCGGATCAGGGCTGCCAGGGAATGCTTGGAATCATGGCAGACCTGCCAGCGATAAATGAATCTGAAATAGACAAACTACTGACGAGTCACGATGATTTACCAGCAGTTACTCTAGCCCCATCATACGATGGCACGGGCACCAATGCCGTGGTTTGTACGCCACCAGATATTATTGGATTAAGCTTTGGCGCAAACAGTCTTGCCAGCCATTTGGCCAGTGCAAAAAATTCTGGCATTCAAGCAAACATAGTTAATCTACCGGGCATCGGGCTGGATCTCGATCACAGGGAAGATTTACAGACTTTCATGAAGTACAGGCTCGATACGCATACCTCACGGTACTTGCGCGAACTGGGCATAGAGGAAGAAGAGCAATGAGTGTAACAGACGTCAATATTTCTCAAATTCTGAACTGCGGGCGAGCTTCTGAAGACGAAGCATTGGCGCTGGCATCCAGTGATCTGTCCGAAACTCTACTGGCAGCTGCCAGCGAACTTCGTAACCGTGAACATGGCGACATTATCACTTACTCACGAAATGTCTTTATACCCCTGACGAATCTTTGTCGCGATGTTTGTCATTATTGCAGCTTCGCCACGCCACCGAGCACAGGACAGGCTGCCTACATGAGTATGGATGAAGTCCTCGCCGTTGCCGAAGCCGGGGCGAAAGCGGGTTGCACGGAAATATTGTTTACCCTTGGTGACAAGCCCGAGTTACGCTATAAAACGGCGCGTACGCAATTGGACCAATACAACCAGCCTTCAACCTTGTCATATCTAGCAGAAGTGGCTGAGCGCGTTATGCAGGAAACCGGGCTACTACCACATATCAACCCTGGTGTGATCGGTGCTGAAGACTTGCAGCTACTATGCCAGGTATCTGCCTCGCAAGGCTTAATGCTGGAAAGTGCTGCCGAGCGGCTGTGCCATAAGGGTGGCCCACATTACGGCTCCCCTGATAAAGATCCACATGCGCGCCTGGAGACAATACGCCTGGCCGGTGAACATGCAATACCATACACCAGCGGGATACTGGTAGGCATAGGCGAAACACGCAAAGAGCGTATCGAATCACTGCTGCGTTTACGAGAGATGCATGATCGATATGGCCATATCCAGGAAATTATTATTCAGAATTTTCGTGCCAAGCCAGGAACGAAAATGAGTAATGCTCCAGAACCTTCGCTTGACGAGCAGCTCTGGACAATCGCAATTGCACGATTAGTGTTCGGCGGGAAAATGAGTATTCAGGTACCACCGAACCTGCACGAAGGAATCTTTGCTCGCTTCATAGAAGCGGGTATTAATGACTGGGGAGGTGTCTCTCCGGTAACCCCTGATTACGTCAATCCAGAAGCTCCCTGGCCACAACTGGAGCATCTCGCCGCAGGCACCGATTCAGCAGGTAAAACCCTGGTCGAGCGAACCGCTGTATATCCCGAGTATATATTCCCCGAAGATCGTTGGCTGGTTCCCGAATTACGTAATCGAGCGCTTGCAATCGTAGATGCGCAGGGTTACGTCCGTACCGACCCCTGGTCACCCGGCATGTCAGCTGCACCACCCGAGATACATACCAGCATATCGCCGTCGCCACACAAACGCATTGATTCCATGAGCGGTCTGCTAGCAAAAGCCGCCAGGGGTAACGATCTTGACGAAGCCGAAGTTATTCAATTGTTTAATGCCCGAGGCTCAGGTCTTAATCGCGTCCGAGAGGCCGCCGATCAACTACGCCAGGAAGTTAATGGGGACACTGTAACCTACGTAGTAAATCGCAATATCAATTACACCAACGTATGTTACTTTCACTGCGGGTTCTGCGCATTTTCCAAAGGCAAAACTGCTGAAAAAATTCGTGGTCGTGCCTACAACCTGAAAATAGAAGAAATTCTCCAGCGTACACAGGAGGCTAAAGAACTCGGTGCGACGGAAGTCTGCCTGCAAGGTGGAATACACCCCCACTACACCGGTGAGACTTACCTGCAAATTTGTCGTGCGATTAACGAAGCTTTCCCTGACATCCATATCCATGCCTTTTCCGCACTCGAAGTACATCAGGGTGCCAAAACCCTGGGGATTAGCGTTAGGAAATTCCTCAGCCAGCTACGCGATGCCGGTTTACACACGCTACCAGGAACTGCGGCTGAAGTACTCGATGATGAAGTGCGTGCACAAATTTGTCCCGACAAGGTTTCCACGAAGCAATGGCTTGATATCATGCAGGCTGCCCACGAAGTAGGGTTATCAACCACATCAACTATCATGTACGGGCACGTAGACCGCCCCTGGCATTGGGCACGCCATTTGTTACACATACGCAACTTGCAAAAGCAAACTGGCGGTTTTAATGAATTTGTACCTTTGCCGTTTATCCATATGGAAGCGCCTATTTTTTCCAAAGGCGGCATCCGCAAAGGACCCAGCTTCCGCGAAGCAGTACTAATGCATTCGGTGGCTCGCCTGGTATTGCACCCATTTCTTACTAACATACAGACATCCTGGACAAAAATGGGGACAGAGGGTGCAAAGATATGCCTGCAATCAGGTGCTAACGATCTCGGTGGAACGCTGATGGATGAAAACATCAGCCGAGCTGCTGGTGCACAACATGGTGAAGGAATGAGTCCCCAGGAAATGGAATCCCTGATCCACTCTATCGGGCGCACAGCCTTGCAACGCAACACAACATATGGTCCAGGCGCTGAGGACATTAAACGGCACAATGAACTAGGTTAGGTCGTAAGAGTGAAGCAACGAAAAGTCTACTGGTACAGAATTTGAGTAATCACAAATATCATGCGAAAAACAAAACTACCTTCCGGTAACGAAATACCGGTATTCGGGCTCGGTACCTGGCGTATGGGTGAACAGCAGAACCGATTTAAGCAGGAGGTTAACGCAATACGCGCCGCGGTGGATCTCGGTATTACCCTGATCGATACCGCCGAAATGTATGGCGAGGGTGGCGCGGAGACGGTTATTGGAGAGGCTATTCGAGGCTGTCGTGACAATCTTTTCCTCGTTAGTAAGTTTTATCCCCACAATGCAGCCCGCGACGACGTGGTGGATGCTTGTGAACACAGTTTACGAAGACTGGATTGTGACTATCTTGATTTGTACCTGTATCACTGGCCGGGCAGCATCGCCTTGTCAGAAACCTTTGATGCATTGCATGAATTACTCGACAGCGGCAAGATTCGGGGTTTCGGCGTGAGTAATTTCGATCTGGACGATTTGAAGGATATCCCCGTGGCTGACCAGCCGCTTTTAGGTTGCAATCAGGTTTTTTACAACCTGGCGCATCGTGAAGTGGAATGGGCGGTAGCTGACTGGTGCCAACAAACAGGTGTTCCGCTAATGGCTTATTCGCCGTTGGATCAGGCTAGTTCGATGTTGCAAGCACCCGCATTGAAAGCTGTCGCCGCACGACACGATGCCACTGCGGCGCAAATCGCCCTTGCGTGGTTGTTGCATCAACCGAATACCGTGGTGATTCCAAAGTCGGTAGATCCGCGGCGAATTGAGGAGAATTTAACTGCGCTGAATATCGGCCTTAGCACGGAAGATCTGGTTGAGCTGGACGAAGCTTTTCCCGCACCTGATATCCCGGTGAGTCTGGGCCTGCGTTAGTAAATTCAATGGGGCGATATTAACCCCGTCCCTGGTCTTCCCATTCGTCACGTTTCTGTTTGTGCCCGGTTACCATTGCTTTTGCCAGGTTCTCACCTTCCAGCAGGCTGCTGACCAGAACCCCAAGCACATGTACTATTACCAGCAACAAGGTAAGGTTTGCAAAAAACTCATGGGCTCCCTCGGCAAGGTCTTCGCTAATGGAAGCCAGAAAAGTACCTGCCAGTGGCCCGCTGCCCTCGATGGCTATCAATATAAAACCGGTCAGGGATATCAGTGCGATACTGGCTAACAGGGCAATTACCATTACCGCTGCTACCGGATTATGGCCTTGATAATGCGGCACTTTGAGGGACAGCATGCTTTTGAAATAACGCAATACAGTGGCCGGCGATTTTACAAATGATATAAAACGGGCATGTCGGGTACCGACCAGCCCCCAGATCAGGCGCATGCTCATTAATATCGCTACCACATACCCGGCCAGGATATGCATGGATTCCCAGTCTTCGGTGACATATGCAAATAGAAAGAAAAACACCAGGCTCCAGTGGAATATGCGAATAAACGAATCCCAGACTTTTATTGTTGATGATTCGGTGTCATGCGTATGCATAGCGGTGACTCCGATCTACCCGACTGCGATCAGGAAAACGCCTCACCCGGCTTGGCGCCCAGAGCTTTCAAAATCTTTGCTAGCGGGCAAAATCCGGTAACGGATGCCTGGAGCAGGTTAGCGCCGACGAATGCGGTTAGCCATAGCCAGTAAACATGATGAACTTGTGACATTGCCAGACTGACTAAAATGACAGTTCCGGCAAACAACAATACTATGCGATCGATAGACATAAATTTCTCCTGTTAAAGATGGGCTTAGTATATTAGCAATTACTAATATTAACAACACCTTTCAGCTTATTTTTGTGGGTAGGTCTGTGATGGAAGCGGACAATTAAACTGCTAAGCAGTAAACTCCAGCCAGGCAGTAAGTGTAAAACCAGATGGTACAAAATGAGTACAGAAGACCGCGATAAATGGAATAAGCGATACGCCGAGGATAGCTATCGCAAGAGTAACCCGGTGACATTACTGGAAGACTGGATACCTCAGGTACCGGTGGGCAGGGCGCTGGATGTCGCCTGCGGCGCAGGGCGTAATTCAATATTTATGGCACAGTCGGGTTATGATGTTGACGCCATTGATATTTCGCATCAGGGCCTGGACAAGGCCAGGCAAAATGCCGAGAGCCAGGGCTTTGATATTAACTGGATGGAGCATGATCTCGACCAGCCTTACGAGTTTGAAAGCGATTACAATTTAATTGTGGTTATGTGGTATGTAAATTTACCTTTGATTACTCAGCTTTGCGACAAGCTTGCGCCAGGTGGATATTTGCTTTGTGAAGAGCATTTACTTGTCGATGAAGATGTGATCGGACCAACCAGCCCCAACTACAGGGTTACATCTGGCGCATTGCGTGATGCCATCAACGGGCCTGAAATTTTACTGTATGAAGAATCAATAGAAACGAATGCCGAGGATGATCGAGTAGCTAGTGCGCGGGTAGTTGCGAAGGATATCAGAGCATAATCGTTTGCTATATGACTTGTTGGTAAAACCGGTCAGGGAAGATGAACTAATGAAGTACTACATTTTCGATTTTGAGCAAATGTGTAACATCTCAAAAGGTGGCTACCCCTATACTCCACGTTGCAATTGATTCGTGGATTACGCGAAAGCCTGGCAATGTTGCAGGAGGAAGGTCTCAACAATGTATTCATGCGTCACCACCACATCGCCGAGGAGTGTGCAAGGCGATAGCTGCCGGGGTTTGTTGCTATGTGCGAAGCAGTCCTAACTCTATTCGGATATCGTCAGTGCGGTTTACGTTCCTGAAGGATTTGGATTATCCGATCACGCCAGGCTCTGGAGTGGGTACTGCACAGGATTTCTACCCAACGTGAAAATGTGATTTGTCTCACAATTCTCGATAAAATCTCGCTTAACTTGATAATCCTGTTTGAAAGTAAAAGCAGAAAGTTGCTTCTTACCATCATCAGTAGGTAACCTAGTCGGAAACACAGATCCAGGAAAATGGTCGGGATATCCAAAAAGAGATCAAAAAACATTAATATTGATGCTGATATTATTATAATCAGGTCGTCCGGCATATAACAGCCGGGTGAGTAAGACATAACGGGAGCCAGTGGTGGAAAACCTTTATCGAGATATTTCAAAGTATTATGCGGCGAACATATACGATAACCTGCTAATCGTAGGACGGATTATTTTTCAGGATGGCCACTATAACTTTGCAAGAGATGATATCCAGGGGCCTTTCAATCTGGTCGCCAACCCCGATGCCGACGTGACCAGAATGGTACATGTGATTGGTGAGATCCATCACCACAATGCCCTCGAAGGCATTCTCGATGTCGATGTTTCATCCTGCCTGTATTTGAATGAAAATACCGACTCCGGTGAAATTGAGGTCCGCTCAATACACAAAGGCATGGGTACCTCGATTTATTCCAAGCAGGAATGTCCTCTAATACTATGGAACCCCAACTACGATGAAAATGGCTATTTTGATGTCATCGATATTCAAAATGTATTCAACGATGATCGACTCAAAAACAGTTTTATCTCGGTAATTTCCGAAAGCCTGCGCGAGCTGGAGTTATTCCCACCGTTAATGCATTTAAAAAAATAGGATCTCCGCGGAAAATCTGGAACGCTTACTCAAGCTTTATATCAAAGCTCTTTCGAATTTTTACGTCGATACTGGCCAGAATATATTCAGGAGCCTGATTCTCCAATAATTGCTTTGCCTCTACATTTGCTTTTTTCCAGATATCCCATGCCCCTGCTTCAGCCCAGGTTCTGGGTTCCAGGCGATCACCGAGAGTTGGATAAAAATAATCACGCTCCATCGCTTCGAGAGTTTGCTTTTCAGCAATGAAATGACCTGCCCCGGTGATGACATTTTTCATGCTCTCAAATGCCAGGGTTTCTTCGCTGACTTCGATGCCCCGGATCATACGGTTAACATGTGAGAGCATTTCATTGTCAACGATAAAGGCTTCGAACGAAGCGCCCAACAAGCTTGCCATCATCCCCGATGATTCGTAGACCATGTTGGCACCCGATAACCCACAGGCAAGTGACGACAGTGCTTTCTCCATACCCATTTGCGCATCAACCGCTTTTGCGTCGGACATACATGCAGCGACTCCAGATGGTAAACCGATAAAATTACTAATTTGGGCTGAGGCTGCATTGAGAAGTGAAATTTCTCCTCCACCGCCGCTAAAGGCTCCGGTACGTAAATCGATAACAAATGGCCAGTTAGAAAATATCATCGGGAAACCAGGTGAAAATACATTCACCATTACCAGACCGGCCAGCGTTTCAGCCAATGAGGCTGCAAGCATACCGTCAATGGGAGCCGGAGAAGTTGCGCCTGACATTGCTGCGGTAACATTATTTATCGGTATGCCGCGACGTATGCAGGCCAGCGCGACGTCAACGGCCTCCGTAGCAAAACGCATTGGCGAAATCACAGGGCTGATATGAGTTTTACAAAATGGCTTTTTGGCAAACTCTCCTTCACCGCCAGCTACCAGGTCAAACATATCAACAATCGGATCAACGTGGTCAGCATTAATAAAACTGGTACCCACCGGTTTTTGCGTACCACGCATTAAACAATAGGCTGTATTAACATCCAGCTCAAAAGCATCTGGCACATCGGTTGGCACACAGCAACGCGTGAACCAACTGACATTTGGTAAGGTATCAACAAGCCGAGTAAAATCGTACAGATCCTCCAGGGTGGAGGGTCGATATACATGCGAATCAAGATCCAGGGTTTGCACAGCAGCCCCTCCGGTGCCGAAATAAACTCGGTCACCACCCACCTCGAAGCTGTGTTTTGGATCGCGACCATGCAATACGAAGGATTTACAGGCCTGGTCGATAATATCTTCGACCATACTTTGAGAGAAACACAAACGCCCCAACTCGTTGATTGTTGCCCCGCATTTTGATGCCTGATCAGTTAACTCCTGAGGCGAATCACCCATGCCCAGTTCTGCAAGCATGCGCAAAGCTGTATCATAGATTTGTTTTATCTGGTGATCGTTCAGCGGTTTATATTGACCGCCCACCGAGCCAGGTGGCGCAGGATTGATGATAGATGGTTTACTGCGTCTGGCGCGCATAGCCTCGCGGCTATTTCGACCACGTCGCTTCTCGCTCATGATTTAACCAACCTGTTTTCAGGATCATAAAGCAGAGGATCAATAACACTGGCAGCGTAGTGATTGCCAAGAATACCGACTTCAAACTCAGTGCCAATTTCAGCCTGATCGGGATCGACATATGCATAAGCAATATTCTTTCTGACTCGATGACCATAACCCGCAGAGGTAACCGTGCCAACCTGTCGATCAGCAGAGAATACCGGGTCTCCACTGTGAGCTGCAGCGATATCGCAGTCGATAACCATGGATACAAATAGCTTACGCGGGCCACGTTCGACTTGTTCGAGCAATGCTTTTTTACCGATGAAATCGGGCTTGCTCAAGTCTACAAATCGCTCCAGTTGCGATTCCATTGGATTGTGTTCAACTATCAAATCAGCCTTCCAGTGACGATAACCTTTTTCCAGACGCATCGACTCGGTGGCGTATAAGCCGAAGTAGCCCGCATCAAAATCGGCCCTTGCCCTGTTCAGAGTTTGCCATACCAGGTATAGCTGCTCATTGGGAACATGTAACTCGTAAGCCAGTTCACCAGAGAAGCTCACTGTCATTGCCATAACTTCGGCGTGATCAATAAACATAGACTTAGCGCGTAACCAGGGAAAGGCATCCCTCGACCAGTCACAACGCTGTGAAACCGATTGCAACAGATCGCGAGACTTTGGTCCTGCTAACACAAGGATAGTGTACGACGATGCCATTTCAGTAATCTGGACTGACTCGGGTTTGTACTGATTCAGCCAGTCGCGGTCGTGCCACTCGGCAGCAGCGGCAGAGCCATACCAATAACGATCTTCACCAAGCTTCGCCAGAGTAGCCTCAGTGAGCACATTGCCTTTTTCGGTGAGCAGATAACACAGACTCACGCGGCCAGTTTGAGTAGGGATTTTGCCACAGGTCATTTTGTCGAGAAAAGCCTCGACGCCCTCACCACTAATTTCGTAGCGATTAAAACCCGAGACTTCCATAATGCCGACGTGTTCCTGTAAATGTGCAACCTCTTTAGCAACAATATCTTTTGTCGGCGTAAAGCGATAGCTATGTTCGTCCACAAAATCAGCATTGGGTTTAAAAAACAAAACCCTTTCCCAGCCATTCACCACGCCCCAGGCACAGTTCATAGCATCTAGTACAGGGTAGAGCGGCGTAGTGCGCGCCAGCCGCGAGGCGGGGCGGTGTTCGTGCGGCATGTGGTAATGAAATTCATTCTGATAATCCTCGATTGCTTTCGGGCAGGTATGCTCAGTATTAGCGTATCGCGTGAAGCGCCGCGGGTCGAGGAACCAGGCATCCCACTCACACTCACCATGCACCATGATTTCGGCGAGTACTTTTCCGTGGCCACCGCCTTCGCCAATGCCCGCACGCAGGCCAATCGCACAATAAGCGTTTTCGATACCCGGGATCTGGCCGATCAGCGGTGCGCCGTCGATGGTGTAGGTAATCGGACCATTGATCACGGTATGAATACCAGCCTCGGTGAGGGATGGTAACCGTTCAAAAATACGTTCCATATTATCGAGGCAGCGATCAAGGTCGGAGGGGCATAAAGCCTGGGTGAAATCTGGATCGATACCATCCATGCCGAAAGTCTTACAACCCTGTTCATAAACACCCACCAACAGGCCATTCTTTTCCTGGCGTGAGTAAAAATCATCACCCGGATCACGGATAATCGGTACTCGATAATCGAGCTCCTCGAGTTCAGGGATGGTATCGGTGAGAAAATACATATGCTCCATCGACGTTACCGGATGGTTCACGCCGAGCATATTTCCAACCTCGTTAACACGATAGCCTGTGGCATTGACTACCTTTTCGCAGCTAATGTCGCCGTTTTTGGTGTGTACAATAAATTCGCCATTACTCTTTCGCGTGATGCTCTCCACCGGGTTAAAACGATACACTTCCGCCCCGGCTTCGCGGGCCTTACGCGCCAGTGCAAAAGTAATTCCCGCAGGGTCGATATCACCATCGAGGGGATCCCACCAGGCCCCGAGCAAGTTATCGGTATTAATCAAAGGGTGTCGAATACCAACTTCTTTAGCGTCGATGAATTCCATATCCACACCCATGCCAGCCGCCATACCAATATTATGCAAATAGGTATCAACCTGATCCCGTGTATGCGCCAGTCGCATGCCGCCGGTAATGTGGTAGGAAATCGGGTTTGTTTCATCGGCGGCCAACTCACGATATAAATCGATACTATGACGCTTCAATGCCACCATAGTCTGGTTGGCGCCAAACTGTGTGACCTGTGCAGCGGCATGCCAGGTCGAGCCGGAAGTGAGCTCATCGCGTTCGACCAGCACCACGTCGCTCCAGCCTTCGCGGGTGAGGTGATAAAGCGTAGAACAACCTGCGATGCCGCCACCGATTACAACGACACGGGCATGTGATTTAACCTGTTTGTCTGTCATATTACACTCGATCATCAGATGAAGATTGAATCATCTTCTCGCTGGAAGTAATTGGCAATCGAAAAAAATCGAATCATAGTTTAAAATAATTGAACTATGAAACACAATCTCCCACCTCTGGATAGCTTGAAAGTGTTTGAGTCAGCCGCTCGACATCTAAGCTTTAGTCTAGCCGCAGATGAACTATGTATTAGCAAGGGCGCAGTGAGTTACCAGATACGCAAACTCGAACAAACCATCGATTGTGCATTATTCAGGCGCACAGTTAGGCAGGTCTATTTAACCGATGCCGGACAAAAACTACTACAAACAACGCGTCGCCTGTTCGATGACCTGGGACAAACACTTGGGCAGCTAACACCAGGAGATAGTCAGCATAATATCTATATCAGTGCCACGACCTATGTTGCGATGCGTTGGCTTTCACCGCGAATAGCTGGCTTTAGTGAACAACAGCCCGAAGTGTCGATAGTTTTGCAGCATACTGTAAATTCCGATGACTTCAAACTTCAGGATGTGGACATCACTATTCAATGGGCGACATGTAACGGCAAAACCAACCACAACCGTTTACTGGAAATACCAATGCCTCTTTATCCAGTCTGTAGCCCGGAGTTTTTGCACAGGTTAAAACTAGATAAAAATCCAGCAAAATTGAGGCGGACAAAAATGTTACAACCGGTTTTTGATGCAACACCGTTGTTGTGTGAAGACCGCTCTTTCGATTTATGGCAAGCCTGGTTTGGCGAGCAGGACAGCCCCCTGGCAAACCCTCGTCGAATTATTACCGACGCCAATGTTCGCACCCAGGCCGCAATAGATGGACAGGGTTGGACAATGGCGGATGCACTTATGCAAGCTGAAATTGATCGTGGAGAATTGGTCGCACCGTTCCGTCATCGTCTGGAAGGTTTTGGTTATGTTTTGATGTCTCCACCCGGACGATATTTGAGCCAGAAAGTGAAGGCATTACAGGCGTGGTTGGTGGCTGAAGCCGGTTAAAAAACCCCGCTCGCAACATCAGATATTATTTCACCAATTACTATCATATCGTCAACACTAAACGTAAGAGGGATGCGTAAATCAAAAGTAGTGGCAAGAATATGCAACGTGTTTGGCAAATGTTGTTTGTTGTCGAGGTAACGCCAACTATCGTAGCGGCTGGTAAAGCCGTGCGGTTCCTTGCCACCAAACCATTTTAATTCAACACCGCGTGCCGCACAGGTCTGGACAAAGTCGTCAATCTGACCCTGATTTAGTTCCTCGATACGAAACTGAAAGGAGCTGCCGACAAAGGCTTCCTTATGAGGTCTCTGCGATAACTGGATACGTGGATTTGATGAGAGTACTTTTTCCAGAGCGCGATAGCGATCATTCCAGCGCCGGCAGTTTTCATCTAGCAATGGAAGTTGAGCACGTAGAATCGCCGCACGTAAATTATCCATGCGTCCGCTGTAGTTTGGGGTGTCGAGTTTGATGTCGGCGAATACGGAAACATCGGGTGCAGCATCGTGTCGTTCGAATAGCATATACGAACCCGAGTGCATCACTGCTCGCGCCATAATTTGGGCATCGTCGGTTGTGAGGAAGCCACCCTCGCCGGAATTCAAATGTTTGTAGGTTTGAGTGCTGAAGCATCCGATTCTACCGAAAGTACCAGATCTTTTTCCATTCCAGTAAGCACCCATGGTGTGAGCGCAATCCTCAATTAGAATAACCTGATGTTGATCGCATAGTTTAACAATTGCATCCATATCGGCGATATGTCCGCGCATGTGAGAGATTATGAAAAAACCAGCACGGAATTCAATCATCATTTGTTCGAGGTGTTTTAAATCGACCAGATAGTTCTCATCAATTTCGACCAGTACCGGTTCACCACCGGCGTTGTTTATCGCACCAGGAACCGGGGCGAGGGTAAATGCATTGGTTAATACCTTATCACCATGTTTAATGCCTGCCGCTTTTAGTGCGATATGCATAGCATAACCACCGGAAGCACATGCCAGACAGTATTGCTGCCCTATATAGTCGGCGAACGCGGTTTCAAGTTGCGCTACTTCGGCGGTTTCGCCATCGGCAACGTTGTATCGATGCAGTCTACCCGAACGCAGTACTTCAACGGCGCGTTCTATACCAGCTTCGGGAATCGCTTCCTGCTGGGTAAATGGTTTGCTGAATACCTTATCTGTCATCAATAATGTTTTTGATCGTAAACTTCAAAATCCCATTCCTGTTCTGGAAAATATTTACGCAAGCGCCAGTCGCAGGCACGTGCGTGACCTTCCATGCCCTCGATACGTGAAATACGCGAACCAACTGCGCTGAATACTTCGTTAGCAGATTCATCGAGCTGTTGGTAGGTGAGTACTTTCATAAACTTCTGTACATTTAAACCCCCACTATAACGACCGGCGCGTTTGGTAGGCAAAATGTGATTAGTGCCAGAGCATTTGTCTCCATGAGTAACAGTGCTACCCTCTCCCAGAAAAAGCGAACCGTAATTGTTAAGGTTTTGCTTCCACCATTCGAGGTCTTCGGCAATAACCTGTAAATGTTCACTGGCGTATTTGTCGCTCACTTCAACGACTTCTTCGCGGCTGTCGCAAACGATGATTTCACCATAGTCGCGCCAGGCCTGATTAACCACATCGGTATTGGGCATGTCTGCCGCAACTTTTGGAAATAGTTCGTTTACCTTGTCAGCCAAAGTATGTGAAGTGGTGAATAGCCATACGGGTGAATTAACGCCATGCTCGGCCTGCGATGTCAGATCGACTGCAATCGTCATTGGATCCGCACTGTGGTCAGCAATAATGGCTGATTCGGTTGGTCCTGCAAATACGTCGATACCAACCTGCCCGAACAGGACACGTTTCGCCTCGGCAACATAAGCATTGCCAGGACCGACGATGATATCCGCTTCACGGCCGGTAAAGATACCTTTTGCCATAGTTGCGATGGCGTGCACGCCACCCATTTCCAGAATCATATCGGCACCGGCCAGATCCATCGCATAACAAACCGCTGCATCGATGGCGCCACCACGCGGTGGCGAGGCAGCAACGACAAAAGGTACGCCGGCAATTTTTGCAGTTGCCACGCTCATGATCGCCGAGGCAGCATGCGCGTAGCGCCCACCTGGTACATAACAGCCTGCACATTGTACCGGTAGTATGCGCTGACCGAGAATTACACCAGGTTGCGTTTCGACTTCGAAGGATTGCATGCTATCGCGTTGCGCCCGCGCGAAGCGTGTTACCTGTTCCCAGGCGAAACGTATATCGGCTTTAACATCTTGCGATAGTGAGCCAATTAGGCGAGCTTTCTTTTCCTCGCTGAGGATGAAGTCGCCTTCCCAGCCATCAAATTGTTTCGCCAGTTTGCGGATTGCCGATTCACCATTTGCATCGATATCGGCAAGCATGACTTCAACCGTATCGCGTACCTGACGGTCGGACTCTTCTGGCGAAAGCTCGGCTGTCTTGACTGCTAACATATCTGTTCCTCTAAACGTAACCTGGCAAGCTGAAAACATCGGGATAACCGAATAGCGAAATACTGCCGCCGGTATGCAGGAACACTACATTTTCACCTTGCTTGAAATGACCTTTTCGAATCAGATCGATCAATCCGGAAAATCCTTTGCCGGCGTAAACCGGGTCGAGCAGGATGCCTTCGTATTGTGCCATCATTTTCACGGCTTCGACCATTGCATCGGTAGGCAGGCCATAGCCATCGCCGACATAATCACTGTTGGCAACCACACGCTCACGTTTTACGATATCAGGGTTCAAACCCATATATTCCGCTGTACGCTGCGCAAGACCGAAGACCATTTCCTCCTGCTTTTGTTTTGGTGCACGAACCCCAACACCGTAAACCGGAATACCACTATTCATGCCTTCCATGCCCAACACCAGACCGGCTTGCGTACCTGAACTTCCCGTGGCATGTACCAGGTGATCGATACGCAATGAACGATCATTTGCCTGCGTAGTCAATTCCACCGCTGCGTTAACATAACCCAGTGCACCAATTTCATTCGAACCACCACCCGGGATAATGTATGGCTTTTTGCCATCATCGCGCAACTGCTGCGCCAGGTCTTGCATAGCGGCATTCATATCAGTATCAGCGGGGCGATTTGAAATCGTCGAGCCGTGTAGCTGGTCTAGCAGTACATTACCATTGTAAACATAGGCGGCATCCTCATAGCCAGTGCGATCCTCCAGTAATACGTGACATTCAAGGCCGAGTTTGGCTGCGATCGCCGTAGTTTGTCGTGCATGATTAGACTGGGTTGCACCTTGCGTGATGATGGTATCGGCCTTTTGCTCCACCGCGTCTGCCATGAGGAATTCCAGCTTGCGGGTTTTGTTGCCGCCCGAGGAGAGGCCGGTGCAATCGTCACGTTTAATCCATAAATTGGGGCCACCAAGATGCTCACTCAGGCGCTGCATGGGCTCTAACGGTGTAGGCAGATGGGCAAAATGTAATCGAGGGTAACGCGAGAGATGCATGATTGGGCTCCAATATTAATTTTATGCATGATTGCACAGAATTACACGCCAATATAATGCCATTTTCTTTTGCTAAAGTTAAATAAGGTTATAATAGTGGGTATGGACATTAAGTGGCTAGAAGATTTATTAATCCTGCTGGAAGAGAAATCCTTTACTCGCGCGGCAGCACGCCGACATGTCACCCAGCCAGCCTTTTCGAGGCGAATTCGCCTGCTGGAGAACTGGCTTGGTGTCGATATAGTAGACAGGCGCACCAAGCCGATTAGCCTGCTACCCGAGGGTGCTGAGCTTGAAGAAAGTACACGCGATCTGGTGAATCGACTTTACGCTTTACGCAGCAATCTACAGGTGCAAGCCCAAAATCAGGATCGTGTTAGTTTTGTCGCACAGCATACACTGGCAATATCACTGTTTCCCAGCCTGATTCGTCACATTAAGCAAGCCTTACCGGCTATCGCGTATCGGGTTAATCCTGAGAATAACAACGACTGTGAAACTGTGTTTTTAAAGGAGTTTCATTTCATGCTGGCATATGAAAGCCAGTATCGACGTTTTGATTTTTCACATTTACCAGTGAATCGACTGGAGATGGGGGCAGAAACCCTGGTGCCAGTCGCCAGTTCCGGATTTATTGCACGCTACGAAAACCAGACAGAAATGTTTGCCAGCCCATTACCTGTCCTGATGTATCAGCAAGGTGGATTTCTGGCAGATGCCTTAACAAATAGCTGTCTTCCCGCAGTGATCCGCGACTATCGAATCGAAGTAATATGTGAATCGGCTTTTTCCGCCAGTCTAAAGGAAATGGTACTCGCCGATATGGGCATCGCCTGGCTGGCGAGAGGAATCGTCGATCAGGAATTAGAGGCCGCTACGATGATCTCGTTAGAAGATGTATTGGGTAGTACAAGCCTGAACATAGTTCTGTTTTACCGAGAGGACAATCGATCAGATCATGCCAGACAGGTTTTCCAGTTGCTTAGTGATACCAAACCATCCAGTGCATTAACATGACGCCTGCGTTTCTACTCACAAGACAATGGCAGGACACGGCGCAGGGTATACGTCTGGACTTCTGGCTGGCAACCACGCAGGGACCTGCATCGGTATCTATTCACCAACAAAAAGCCATATTTTTTATTCGTCAGGTCGATGCTATGCAAGCAGGTAGCTTGCTACCCGATGCGACAATAAAACTACTAGCATTAAAAACCTTTAAACAGGAAGAAGTGAGCGGTGTTTATTTCAATTCGCAACGCCAGCTATATCGCGCACGTGATTTGCTCGCGAACCATGCTATCGCCTGTTATGAGTCGGACATTCGACCAACAGAGCGTTTTCTCACTGAGCGATTTATAACTGGCTCTGTCGATATAGATGCAGAGTATCAAAATAGCAGGCTCGATAACGTGCGATTGCAACCGGGTAGTTTTACACCAGATTTTGAAGTTATGTCGATTGATATCGAATCTGATTATCAAAATGATGAAATGTTTTCGATTGCTTTTGTATCATCAAATTATAAAAGGACATTGATGATTGGCAACGGCACTACCGACGAGTTGATTGAGTATTGTGCCAACGAATCAGAATTATTGCGATGCTGGATAGCATGGGTTGAAAGAATCGATCCAGATATTTTTATTGGCTGGAATGTTGTTAACTTTGATTTCCGATTGCTACAGAAAAGGTCACAGGTATTAAAAATTCCACTACTGATTGGTCGAGGCGGCAGTTTACCATCATGGCGGAAAGCTCAGACAGATGATCATCATTTTGTTTTGATTCCAGGGCGAGTAGTGCTCGACGGCATCGACACTTTAAAATCAGCAACCTATAACTTTGCCAGCTTCGGCCTCGATGCAGTGGGACAGGAGTTACTGGGTAGAGGCAAATTAATTCACGACGAAGGTCGGCATGATCCGTTGTACAAGGCCAAAGAAATCCGCCGACAGTTTCACGAAGACAAAGCCTTGCTTGCTGCTTACAACCTGGAAGATTGCCAGTTGGTCTGGGACATTTTTGAAAAAACTGACCTGGTAAATTTCTCCATCGAACGTGCACAGCTCACCGGACTTGAAATGGATCGCATGGGTGGTTCGGTGGCTGCGTTCGACAACCTCTATTTGCCACGCCTGCATCGTAAGGGCTATATAGCTCCTAATATTGGAGACAACCCGAGCGATACTGGTGCGCCAGGTGGCTATGTCATGGACTCCAAACCAGGCTTACACGACAGCGTACTGGTGCTTGATTACAAGAGTTTGTATCCGAGCATTATTCGCACCTTCAAAGTTGACCCTTACGCTCGAGTCGTCGCTGAGCAATTATCCGAAGACGAAATTGTCCCGGGCTTTGATGGCGCAAATTTTAGTAAATCAGAAAATATTCTACCCGACATTATAGCCAGTTTATGGCAAGCACGGGATCAGGCCAAACATGATAAAAACGCCGCTTTGTCACAAGCAATAAAAATTATCATGAACTCATTTTATGGAGTACTTGGTACTTCTGGTTGCCGCATACACGATTCACGCCTCACCAGTTCAATCACTAAACGTGGCCATCAAATTATTTTGCAAACCGTAGAGTTAATAGAGCAAGCAGGTTACGAAGTGATTTATGGCGACACCGATTCGGTGTTTGTCGCCTTGCAGAAAAGTTGCGATAATCAACAGGCTGGAAAAATTGGTCAGCAACTGGTGAAGCTGATTAACCGGCACTGGAGAGAATATTTATCAAATGAATACAACATCGATTGTTACCTTGAAATGGAATTTGAAACTCATTTCAAACAGTTCTTCATGCCCACAGTTCGAGGTTCGGAGCAAGGCAGTAAAAAGCGCTACGCTGGCTTGATAGAAGATTCAACGGGCAAACGTGAAATCATTTATAAAGGTCTGGAGACAGTACGAAGCGACTGGACTCAACTGGCACGTGACTTTCAACAAACACTTTATCAACGAGTATTCGATGGTGAAGAATATGAGAGTTTTATTCGCTCAACAGTCGAAAAGTTATTAGGGGGAGAATTTGACGGCAAGCTGGTTTATCGAAAAAGACTAAGAAAAAAACTCAGCGATTATCAAACTAATATTCCTCCCCATGCACAGGCAGCAATAAAGGCAGAGACAGAGTTTAAAAATAATGGCTTACCATCTCGATATCAAAATAAAAGCTGGATCAAATACGTAATAACCGAGACAGGTGCGGAAACCCTGGAATGTCAGCGCTCAAAACTTGATTATGAACACTATGTTGAAAAACAGTTAGCGCCAATTGCTGATACCATTTTAACTGCTATAGGAAGTTCGATGGATGCGGTGACGCGTCAACAGCAGGATCTATTCGAGTAATTTTTTCAGCTTATCTTCGACCTTCTTTTTGGCTTTTGCTTTCGCGGCTGCTTTCTTTGCTTCGAGTACTGCTTTCTGTTTTTCCAGTTCTTTTTGTTTGGCAGCTTCGAGGGCTGCTTTTTCGGCTTCGATTTCAGCCTCTAGCTTGGCCTTTTCTGCGGCAATTTTCTGCGCATTTTGTGCCTTTAGCATCTCGTCGAGTTGCACATCGATATTCGGATCAGTAAACGGCCCTTTAATTCGCACAGGTATCATCAAACCGCTTAGCTCGTCGCTACTGCCACCCTGCTGCCCCTTCAAGCTACCCACCAGTTTAGCCTTGACCAGGTAATCTACCGTATCATTGTTGAGGTTGGCTTTACCCGCGCCACTGACGCGTAGGGCTGGCGCCTGCAAATCCAGGTCGTTACTGCTGAATACACCACGATTGATTTTGCCCGTGAGTCCCAGGGATGAAAAATCGGTTGTTTGTGCGTCTTCATCGGGTATTGCTTCACCACGCAATTTGGCTTTGGCTTTGTCGATGAGATAACGCAAATTAAATCCTTTTAACGCACCATCGGTAAACTTAAGAGACATATCACCTGTGCTATTTTTCTTCAGCTCACTTAACCATTCTCCACTGGTGGCAACATTCACACTCGCATTCATCGTGCCACTGATTTTATCTTCGCCGCTGAAATCAGTGAGTAGCTTACCGACCTGGACAGTTTTTAAAATTTTTCTGATTCGGTATTCTGGCTTGTTACCCATAGCATTAACCTGTATAGCACCATCAAAATTACCGTCGTAAAGCGCCAGTTGAATCGGCTTTAAATCAATAACGCCATTTTTTGTGTTAACTCTGAGATTCACCTGCTCCAGCCACAGGTTCTGCAATTTCAATCGTGCGATAGTGATAGCCCCATCGATTTGCAAGCTGCGTAACAATTCCATCGGCAATTTGATTTCGACATCTTCAGCGCTACCGGTTTCAACTGGCTGTGGATCGACTTCGGCTGGTTGCGATCCCGGTGGTGGCGTACCCAAAAGAGCATCGACATCAAGTGTTTCGGCGGCTAATTTGAATGACACCGAAGGCTGCGTGTAATCATGCACATTGACCTGGCCTTTAAACAGCAAATCATTTAAACCCAGCTGTAGACCCTGCATATTGATGGCGTTGGCATTCAAATCGAGCATCATCGATTCACTCCCAAAGGCTAGTTTCACTGGGTCGAACGGCATCAGACTACCATTTGCATCGAGCTTCAAGGAGAGCTGTGACAACTGAAGCCTGTTTTGCTCAATCAAATATTGAATACGTGAATTCAGATCGAGCCTGACATTAATCTCGTCACCGCTTTGAACCACGACATGCATTTGCATTGGAAATGGTGCATCGGGCGTAATGCGACCGGTAGTCAAATCGAGATCGCTGATACGATACTCAACACCCGCCTGGTCATCTTTCCATAACAGGGCTGCATTTTCGATATTCAAGCCACCAAAAGCACCGCTGATTTTTATGGGCTCACCGCCTGCAGTAGCAGATGACGAGCTATCAGTGCCGACCACGCTACTTTCCTGTTTGAGTAAATCATCCCAGTTACTGACGCCGGAAGAATTTTTCTGTAAATTAATTTCCAGATCGCGTAAAACTAACTGCGCTACTTCTGGCTTGAAGGCGATAAGTGAAGCTACATCGACACTTATACTGACATGGTTCACCTTGACCATTGGTTGCGCGCCAAACCCTTTGGCGTTGGAAAAACTCAATGCTCCGAGTTTCATACCCAACACCGGGTAAATCGTCAAACCGACATCACCAAAAAACTGTAAATCCCGCCCGGTCTGTTCACGCACCAGATCCTGTAGATCCTGCTTGTAGGCATTGGCATCGAAAGTGGCGACGAATACCCCGGTCGCCGCTGCGACAAACACAACTAATACCAGCACCAGATAGGCGACTAATTTGAAAATCTTTTTGATGATTCCTGACATATTTTTTAATCCATATATAATGGCGTGAATGTGGCACGAATCAGGTATTGAATCAAGACGATGAACGAAAAACTGGCAGATTGGATCGGCGGCCTGAAGGATCGATGGGACAACCGCACGCAAAGCAAGGACAAAACATTCGGCTGGTTATCTTTACCGGTCATTCTTGTCATTTTAATTTTTATTGTACTGGGTATTTACTGGAGTGACGAACCTGACGCCTTCGATATTGCTGAAATCACCAATGCCCGGGCGCCGGAGATAATCGCCAGGATCACCACCGGCAGTTATACCACCAGCACCGTAATTACCGCGATGGAAACCCTGCTCGACAAACGCGGTGGTTACCTGAGTAACGATATCCTGCCGCCTTCGATATTTCTCGACAACATTCCCAACTGGGAGTTTGGTGTGCTGGTGCAGGTTCGCGATTTGACGCGCTCGATGCGTAACGACTTCAGCCGTTCGCAGTCGCAATCGACCGAAGACATCGACCTCATCATCGCCGAGCCACAATTTAATTTCGACAGCAAGTCGTGGATTCTACCCGCCACCGAAGGCGAATATCGGGAGGGTATCGACGCACTCTATGGTTACCTCAACCGCCTGCAAAACCCGGCCAACCCGGAGGCACAGTTTTATGCACGCGCAGACAATCTCAAGGACTGGTTAAACCAGGTCGAGAAGCGGCTCGGTAGCCTCTCGCAACGACTCAGCGCCAGTGTCGGCCAAACCCGGTTTAATACCGATCTCGCGGGCGATGCTGAAGCCGTGCAATCCACCGAAACCAGCAAACAGGTCGAAGTCAAAACCCCATGGAGCGAAATCGACGATGTATTCTACGAAGCCCGTGGCGCATCCTGGGCATTGATTCATTTCCTCAAAGCAGTCGAAATTGACTTCGAACCCATATTGACCAAGAAAAATGCATTAATCAGCCTGCGCCAGATCATCCGGGAACTTGAAGCCAGCCAGGAAACCCTGTGGAGTCCGATGATCATGAACGGTAGTGGTTTCGGTCTGTTCGCCAATCATTCGCTGGTGATGGCGTCGTACATCTCACGCGCCAATGCCGCGCTAATCGATTTAAGGAGTTTGCTGGAACAGGGTTAATTCAAGTTATCGCGCAAAGACATTTATTACGCCTACAATCAATGGTATGTTAATTTTATAGTGGAATGGGGTAAACCAATGAGTTATGACGAAAGCTTAAGTGTCGAACAGGAACTGGAACGTTTTATGAATGGATTGATTCGTAGAAATCCGGGCGAAGACGAATTCCATCAGGCGGTGCACGAAGTCGCAGCCACCATTATCCCTTTCATTCATGACAAACCACATTACCGCAAGGCTCGCATACTCGAGCGCATGACCGAACCAGACCGTGTCATCGCATTTCGCGTCTGCTGGGAAGATGATGAGGGCAATGTTCGCGTTAATCGCGGTTATCGCGTGCAATGTAATAATGCCATCGGCCCTTACAAAGGTGGTTTACGCTTCCATCACAACGTTACACTGGGTACGCTAAAGTTTCTCTCTTTCGAACAGACTTTCAAAAATAGCCTCACTGGCTTACCCATGGGTGGCGCCAAAGGCGGTTCGGACTTTAATCCCAAGGGTAAAACCGACAGCGAAGTAATGCGTTTCTGCCAGGCCTTCATGACCCAGCTTTCGCGCCATATCGGTGCTGATACCGACGTACCCGCCGGTGACATAGGTGTGGGTGCGCGTGAAATCGGTTACCTGTTCGGCCAGCACAAACGACTCACCAACGAATTTACCGGCGTACTCACCGGCAAGGGCCTGGAATTCGGCGGCAGTCTGGTGCGTCAGGAAGCCACCGGCTACGGCGCCGTCTACTTCCTCGAAGACATGCTCAAGGAAAAGAATGACGATTTGAAAGGTAAAACCGCGGTGATTTCCGGCTCGGGCAATGTTGCGACATTCGCCGCCAAGAAACTCATGGCGCTGGGCGCGAAAGTCGTTACGTTGTCAGACTCTTCCGGCTATATCCATGACCCTGACGGGTTGAACGAGGAAAAGCTCAACTACGTTATCGACCTGAAAACCGTGAAACGCGGTCGCATCTCCGAATACGCCGACAAATATAATGTCAAATTTTATGCCGATGAACGACCCTGGTCGGTACCCTGCGATGTTGCGATGCCCTGTGCTACTCAGAATGAATTGAATAAAGGCGAAGCTGAAATTCTGGTGAAAAATGGCTGCATAGCGGTCTCCGAAGGCGCCAACATGCCCACCGAAGAAGACGCTGTCGAAGTATTCCAGCAAGCCGGTGTCATGTACGCACCTAGCAAAGCCGCCAATGCCGGTGGTGTCGCCGTAAGTGGCCTGGAAATGAGTCAGAACAGCGCCAGAATCTCCTGGACCGAAGACGACTTAAACAAGCAGCTACGCGAAATTATGGCCCGAATCCACGACCGTTGCGTCGCCCAGGGTCGTGATGGTGACAAGATCGATTATGTCAGCGGTGCTAATATCGCCGGGTTTATTAAAGTGGCCGATGCAATGCTGGCATATGGGGTGGTTTGAGTATCTCGATTAAATACCGGTAACCAGAAAATCGATTGCGGCAACAATCTCATCTCTATTGAAAATCATCGATCCTTCATTTTTCCTGAGAAAGTTTGTTGAAACGCTGGTTATCTGATGAGTTAGCAAAGCGAATGACCTGTTTTTTATTTCGAGCAGGGGACACAGATTTTGTGGGTAAGTTTTGCTGGATTTCGTAACAGGTGCTAGTGGTATAACGACTCTGCTATTCAAGGTACCTAACAGGTCATTCTGGATATCAATAAAATAGGGATATGTTTTATTTGTATCCTTATCAGTATTCACATACAAATCAAATTGTTGCATCAAAACACCCGGTGCTTATCCGCAAAAAGACCTTTCTTTTCCACTAATTGGTTACAGGATTGAATCGCTTCACTATTGTCTTTCAACCATTGCTTACGCTTCTCCTTTCGCACTTTTTCTATCAGCGCCTGTTCCAGGGTTGCAGAGAGATTGATATTTAAAGCGCGAGCCTCTGTTAACAGGTCAATACTAATGCTCAGGTTTGTAGGTTTTTTTACTTTACTACTATCGATCAAGGAGTGCATTGGCTTACTCACTATAAAATTATGCGCATTGCAGATGCGCATAATCATAGTTGATGACCTATGCCAAGTCAAACAATCCTACAATCGTAAACCACCGGGCAGCACCATGGACGGAAGAGCGCAGCGTAATCCGCCGAAGGAACGAACAGACTAATGGACTACTCAAATGCCAAATTATCTAAGAAATCGTATACCCGTCGGAAGCTATTTCTTCACAGTCAATTTGCTGGAACGCTATCAAAATACGTTTCTAATTGATGAAATTGATTTGCTCCATTCAAGTTTTCACACTTTGGTAAAGGCACAGGTTTATCCCCCGGATTGGACCGGATGTGCGACCAAACTTGATATTGGCAAGCGTGAATGAGACATACGGCGGATTACGCTGCGCTCTTCCGCCCTACGGCCCTGAAATTTTGTAACGCTATACCTGACATAAATTTTCACACAGTTAATACGCCCGCCAACACCGGGGAGCCGCGCCAGTGGTGATCC
>JAAENK010000295.1 GCA_024224415.1 Gammaproteobacteria bacterium
CTTCGCTACAGGCTGCAGTCATGATAATACGTTCAAATTGATAACTGGGATTAGGCCAACCACTGTTACCGTCGGTATGACGCAATTGAATATTGAATAACTCCAGTTCCGCCAACCGTTGTTTAGCTTGTTGATGCAGTGCCTCGATGCGCTCGACACTGTAAACCTGTGGAAATAGATTCGCCAGCACCGCAGTCTGGTAGCCGCAACCCGTACCGATCTCAAGCACCGAATTGGCTTTACCATCTTCCAGCAAACATTGCGTCATATAGGCAACTATAAAAGGCTGCGATATGGTTTGACCGTAACCAATCGGCAAAGCGGTATCCTCATAGGCGCGATGCGATAAAGCCTCATCGACAAATAGATGACGCGGGACATTTCGCATCACTTCCAGCACCTGCTCATTGTATATGCCCTGATCCTTCAATCGCTGTATCAACCGGTCACGAGTACGCTGCGAGGTCATGCCAATTCCCTGGTGATTAGGCTTTCTTAAATTCATTGCTGCGCTTTAACCAATTGTCGACAGCCACTGCTGCATGGGATTAATACTATTATGCCGGGTTAAGTCTATTTGCAACGGTGTCACCGAAACCTGAAGCTGCTCGACCGCATAGAAATCGGTGCCAGGCCCAGCATCCTGCGCTTCGCCGGGTGGGCCGACCCAGTAAATCGGCTCACCCGACGGATCAAGCTGCTGCACGGAAGGTTCAGACTTGTGCCTAAAGCCAAGACGAGTCGCATTAATGCCGACTACTTCTTCGGGCAGGCAATCTGGTACGTTTACATTCAAAATGGTATCTTGCGGTAATGGTTGCTGTTGCATTTTCTCGATGATTTGATGAATAATATTTGCCGCCGTCTGATAATGCTGTGCTGGTCGACCAGAAAGTGATACGGCAATTGCCGGCAAGCCCAGAAAACGACCCTCCATTGCGGCTGCGACTGTTCCCGAGTAAAGCACATCATCTCCCAGGTTTGGACCCGCATTAATGCCTGATACAACCATGTCGGGCTTGCTATCGAGCAGGCCTGAAATCGCCAGATGAACGCAGTCAGTAGGAGTACCATCGACACGATAAAAACCCTGCGGCGTCATCTCTGCGCGCAACGGTCGCATTAGCGTCAGTGAGTTGCTGGCGCCGCTTTTGTTGCGGTCAGGAGCGACCACGGTAATTTCCGCGACGGAAGCCAGGGTCTCGGCAAGCACCCGAATTCCCGGCGCCAGATAACCATCGTCGTTGGTGATTAAGATGTGCATTTTGAGGTGCAAACGAAAAAGGGGGAATGATAAACTAAATTCGACCATCGCCGGTGAATTTTCTATCATCAACAATTGTATTAGTATGAAATATATTGATTAGCTATCGAATACCGTGACTAAAGATAAATCTGAAGACGAATCTGACTTTGCCTTGCTGATGACAGGCGTCAAACGGCTGCATAATGACAAAGTCAATACCTACCGGCAACGGGCGATCCGAAAAAACTCACAACGCCCTCAGCAAAAGGCCCCCGAAGCCGATTTCTCCGAAATCAGCTTTGAGCAACAATGTCAGATTGCCGATAGTTATTTTGACCACGGCATACAACGCAAGCTAGAACGTAATATCCGCCGGGGCAGCCTGTCCATCGACGATACCCTGGATTTGCACGGCTGTACCCAAAAACAGGCATATATCGAGCTGACCAGATTCTTTCAGCAATCCAGTTTGAAGACCGTGATCGTTATCCACGGCAAGGGCAACCGTTCCAACAATGAGGCGGTACTGAGGCCGTTGGTGCACCATTGGTTATCGCAACAAGACTCTGTTCTGGCATGGTGCCCGGCACAGCTCCACGATGGCGGCAGTGGCGCGAGCTATGTTTATTTACGTTGACAGCCCCTCATTCAACCAACTTTTCAGCCCGATAAAGCGTTTCCATATCGCCGGTCTTTTTATTTCCGTGTTCGCATAAATAACGTCGCCATTGTTTGGCATGGGGTTCACCCCGATACAAACCGACGATATGTCGAATCATCCGGCTCAGCGGGATATCCTGCTGCAGTTGTGATTCGATATACGGATAAACCGAATGCAAAATCGATAATCTCGTCGGCGTAGGCTTTACCTGTTCATCAAAGATCACTTGATCGACTTTTTGCAGCATAAACGGGTTCTGATAAGGCTCGCGACCGAGCATTACACCATCAACCTGCTGCAAATGCGCCAAAGCTGAATCCAGCGTTTTGATTCCGCCGTTGATGATAATTTCGGTTTGTGGGAAATCTTGCTTTAACCTATATACCCAATCGTATTTCAAAGGTGGAATATCACGATTCTGTTTTGGACTGAGTCCCTGCAACCAGGCGTTACGTGCGTGGACGATGAGCGCATCGACACCTGCCTCGATTTGCCTAGCGGCGAATGCACGAAATACCTCATAGTCTTTTTGCTTATCTATACCGGTACGATGCTTTATCGTCACCGGTAATTGCGCGCCGCGCAATGCATCGATGCATTCGGCAACCAGCACGGGGTCGGCCATCAGGCAGGCACCAAAACTACCCGACTGCACGCGATCACTGGGACAGCCGCAATTCAGGTTAATTTCATCGTAACCGTAATCTGCGCAAATTTTAGCGGCTTGATACAGCTGTTCCGGGTTTGAGCCACCCAGTTGCACGCCGACGGGATGTTCTTCAGCATTGAAACCAAGTAATCGGTCGCGGTCGCCAAAAACAATCGCTGCGGCAGTGACCATTTCGGTATAAAGCAAAATATGCGGTGAAAACAGGCGCAGGAAAAAACGATTGTGCCGATCCGAACAATCCAGCATCGGCGCGATACAGAAACGACGACTGAATTCAGGCAATGCGCTTCACGTCCTGCACATTGGGAAGCTGGCCCAGCTTCTCGATAATTGTAACCAGTTCGTCGACATCATGAATTTCGATGGTCAAGCGGGTATAAACCATTTGCTCGTCGCGATTGGTCTTCGAATCGATATTCAATAGGTCTACCTTCAAGTTGGCCAATATAGTACTGATATCCTGCATCAGGCTAGTGCGTTGAAAGGCGGTGACGGATATTTCCACCGGATAAACCGAACTCGCGCTCTGTCCCCAGTCAACTTCGATCAGACGTTGACGCCGATCCTCTGGCAACGCTAGCATATTGGGGCAATTATGCTTATGGATGGTGATACCAGAGTTGATCGTGATGAACCCGATGACTGGATCACCCGGTACCGGCTTGCAGCACTGGGCAAACTGAGTCATCAGGTTGCCGACGCCATGAATGCTGACCTGGTCTTTTGAAACTGCCTTTAACTCAGATTTTTTCAGCTTTTTGAAAGGATCGCTAGTCTCGGGCGTAGTTTGCAGATAGCCGATGATTTGGGCCGAGGTAATCTGGCCACGCCCAATATCGGCAAAGAATTGATCGCCATCCTTGCGCTTGAAGTGCTGGATCAAATCTTTCAAATCGGCCTTATGGATCGAGTACTTACTCAATGTACGCTCAAACATGGTTTTGCCATCCATGACATTCTGTTCAAGATCCTGGTGATTAAACCAGTTGCGCACTTTGGAACGTGCACCCGCCGATTTGATGAAACCAAGACTTTTATTCATCCAGTCACGGCTTGGTTTACTTTCCCTGGTAGTTAGAATTTCCACCTCGTCGCCGGTTTGTAATTGCCTGGTTAAAGTCGCGATACGGCCATTAACTTTTGCTCCCCGACATCGATGTCCGACTTCTGAATGTACCGCATAGGCGAAATCAAGCGGCGTTCCACCATTGGGGATATCGATCACCTGACCCTGAGGCGTAAATACATAAACCCGGTCACTGGAATGTTCTGTGGAAATTTCCGCAATAACATCCGACACTTCTTCGGCCGAGCCTTCTAGCATTTCGCGCATTACTGATATGCTGCTCTCCATACGTTGGTCGAGGTTGACGCCTTCCTTGTAGCGCCAGTGCGAAGCCACACCAAATTCAGATTTCTCGTGCATTTCATAGGTACGAATCTGTACCTCAACAACCTGACCACTGTCAGCAATGACCGCAGTATGCAATGACTGATAACCGTTCTCCTTGGGGTTTGCGACATAGTCATCAAATTCACTGGGAATATGCTGCCAGGTAGTATGCACAATACCGAGCACCGCATAACAATCAGCCACTGAGCCGACCAGAATACGTACCGCACGCACATCGAATAATTCATGAAATTCGAGGTTCTTCTTTTGCATTTTGCGCCAGATACTGACGATATGTTTCACCCGGCCATGGACGCTGGATTTGATTTCCTGCTCGGTTAAAATCGCTTTCAGTTCTGCGGTAAATTTCTTAATGAAAGCTTCGCGCTCGCTACGTTTCTGTTCCAGCAATTTGGCGATGCGTTTATAGGTCTGGGGTTCCAGCGCACGAAACGCCAGGTCTTCCATCTCCCACTTGATCAGACCCATACCCAGGCGGTTGGCCAAAGGCGCAAAAATTTCGATGGTTTCCTGCGCAATACTACGTCGCTCTTCGTAATCGGCATATTTCAACAATTTCAACCGTTCGACGCGATAGCAAAGTTTGATCAACATGACACGCACATCACTGATGATTGCCATCAGCAAGCGACGAAGTTTTTCAGCCTGTTCAGGAGACTTTGGTCTCACCTGCTTGCCATCCTGTAGCAGGTAAAGCTGATTAACACCTTCGGTAAGCTTTGCAACCTGCTCACCAAATTCCGACTTAACCTGCTCGGTGTCTAACTTGCCGCGTAAACTGGGATCGGTAAGCAAGGTGGCGATTACTGTTGTCTTATCGGTGCCAAGTTCGAGTACGCGCCGAACAACATCGGTGCTACAGGGCTGAGTTTTATCATCGTGAACCAGACCCAGCGCATAGTCGAGCGCATGGTCGAAATCCTCATCCCAGTCCAAGGTCTGGCTAATGAGGTCGACCAGGATCTGTTTTTCGTTGGTATCGAGTTGGCAGACTGACATCAGGAGCGCAATATTTTCATCGGAGAAATATTATAGACCTTTCTACTCACCATAGTTCCTGCGATAGTTAACACCAGGGTTGCCGAAACCAGGCCATATATCCATGTGGTTGGAGAAAAATGATAGTCAATATCAAAAAACTGGACACTGATCAACCAGCCCGCAAGACTGGCAAATAGCGCTGCAAAAAAACCAACCAGCAGTCCCATGAGCGTAAATTCGAGGACATGCACAGAATACAACTGCCTGTTCTGCGCCGATAAAGCCCTGAGCAGCGCTGACTCCTTTTGTCTTTCGGCCTTTCCGGTCTGGATCGCCGCTAGCAACACAATAAATGCCGAAGCCAGTGCGAACAGAAAGAAAAATTCCAGTGCGATGGTGGCCCGGTCAATTATCGCCTGTATCCTCGCCATGAGAATACTGACGTCGAGCAAGGTGATCGCCGGAAACTGTTGCAACAATTGTTTTAATGCCGGCTTATTATTATCTTCGATGCGAGCGCTCAATAACCAGGTCTGAGGTTTATGCTCGATTAACCGGCGGTTCGCAATCAGATAGAAATTGGGTTTGAAATTCTCCCAAAGCACGGTTCGAATACTGCTAACCGGCGCTTCAATGGTTTCAGCTCCGACACTGAGGGCAATCACATCGCCGATTTTTATCGCTAGTCTTTCAGCCATGCCCTGCTCTACCGAAAACTGGTTAGTAGGGTTTTCCCCAGCTATCCATTGACCTTCGATGATGGCATTATCATCGGGCAGGACTTCACTAAAACTCACATTAAAAGTATGGTTGACCAGGTTACTTGCGCGCGGATCGGCAAATGCTATCTGCGCTACCGGCACCCCATTAATCGCGGCAAGGCGAGTACGCACCAGTGGATAGGGATCGGACGAAGCAATGGCCTGCTGTTCGAGAGACTGTCGGATCTGTGGCACATCTTCTCTGGCCAGATTGATAAGGAAATAATTCGGGATATCATCGGGTAGCTGGGTATCCCAGGCCGCGAGTAATTCATCCTTGACGATGGCAATCATCAAAATCGCCAGCAACGCCAGACTAAAGCCAGACATTACTACAATCGCAGCCCGTGTACTGGAGCGCAAACGGCTAAGCAGGTAACGCTTTAACCAGAACCTATGGTTCCCGGAAAACAATAACGCCCTGATTAGAAGCCCAAATATAACCGGCAGCATAAGTGTCGCCACCAGGATTACGCCAAGTGTCACTACCGCCAGCAGCGAACTTTGCATAAGCAGGATCAATACCAGAAACACCGTCACTATGGCGCTGACGCCAAATAGCACATTGCGCTTCAGAGACCGTCGGCTTGTAACTGGGCGAAACACTTGCATCGGTGGTGTCGCAATGACACTTAGCAAATAAGGCAGGCAAAACCCGGCCAGACTGACTAACCCGACCAGTGCGGCAACCAGAAAGGGTTGCATGGTATCAACCTGAGGCAACTCGCGACCAAACCAGCCATCCAGCGCCCATTGCAGCGGAAATTGCGATAACCAGCCAAAAGCGATGCCGACCAGGCTGGCGATAATCCACAGCTTGCCGATTTCTCTCAGATAAAAGCCGACCAGTCTGGTTTGCGCAATGCCAAATGCCCTGAGTATGGCAACCTTGGGTGCCTCCCGGCCCGCGGTGTAGCTTGCGGTAATTGCAATCGCTACCATCGCAATCACCAGCGTGAGGATAATTGACAACGCAAAAAAACTGCGCGTGCGTTCAAGCGCCCTGCGCATTTCCGGCCTCGCAGTCTCAATATCCTGAATACTTTCGTCTGCCTGGAGCCTGGGTTTGAGCCAGCGTCTAAAGCGATTGATCTGATCTCCGGAACCCGAAAACAACACCCGGCAGCGCACCCGACTTCCGGGAATAATCAAGCCGGTATCATGCAAGTCATCGAGATTCATCAATACCCGGGGCGCCAGGTTAAACAGACTGCCGCCGCGGTCCGGCTCGAAAGTGAGCAGCCAGTTGGCTTCAAAACTTTGCTTACCCAGCAGAATAGATTGGCCTAACTGTGCTGACAACCGGGTATCGATCCAGACTTCGCCATTTGAGGGCCCCTGTTTGGGGCGCTGCTTTTCAGCATTCAAATCCCTGGCCGTTTCAAGCTGACCACGCAACGGGTAACCCGCACCGGCGGCTTTCAACTCAACCAGTTGCGGTTCATCATCGATAAAGATCGCAGTGCGCATACTGATTGTGGTTGCGACATTTAATCCCTCTGCGCCGGCTTTTTCCCTGTAGCTTTGCGCTAGCGGCGCACTCGAAGCCACAACCAGGTCGGCAGCGAGTAATTCACTGGCCTGTCGGTCAAGCAGCAAACCGATGCGCTGCGTAATCAATTGACTGGCGGTGACGATAGCAATGGTGATGATCGTCGCGATCAACATTAACCAGTAACTCTGGATGGCGGGCAACCTGCGATTCATCTCAGTTTTCAATCGGCATTTAAAAGCTCGCCCGACTCAATCTGGATATGCACATCGCCGCGTTCGGCGAGTGATTGCTCGTGGGTCACCAGCACTAGCGTGGTGCCCGTTTGATCGCGCAAGCGGAACATCAGGTCAGTAATCTGCTTTCCGGTCTTCGCATCAAGATTGCCGGTCGGTTCATCGGCAAACAGAATGGTCGGCTCAACCGCAAAAGCGCGAGCGATGGAGACACGTTGCTGCTCACCGCCCGAGAGTTGTTCAACCAGCGTATCGGCCTTGCTTTCCAGACCAACTTCCTGCAAGTGCTTACAAGCCAGCTCAAAAGCATCGGCTTTACCACCCAGTTCAATCGGTAACATGACATTTTGCAACGCCGTAGCGCCCTGCACTAGTTGAAACGATTGAAATACAAACCCGACCCGGCCGGCGCGCACCCGAGCGCGTTGCTCTTCATTTTTACTGGTTAAATCTTCACCTAACAAAATGATATCGCCGGAGCTACTTTGGTCCAGCCCGGCCATTAAACCAAGCAACGTGGTTTTACCCGAGCCGGAAGCCCCCTGAATCACCAACGCTCGTCGGTAAGGCACGTTGAGGGATATATTTTTAACGACATCGAGCGTACCATCAGTGGTATTCACCGTTTTAGTTACGTTATTCAGCGAGATGCAAAAATTACTTTCCGGCATTGTCCTAATCTTTTCGTTGCTGTTTCTGACCCTTGCTCAGGCCGGCAATTCCACACCGAGCATTCTGGTTCTCGGTGATAGCCTGAGCGCTGCGTATAATATACCGGTCGAGCAAAGCTGGCCGAATTTATTCAGCAACAATATAAGGGCGCGCTATCCGGAGACAAGGGTAACTAATGCCAGTATTAGCGGTGAAACCACTTTTGGCGGTGCCAAACGCCTGCCGCAATTGCTGGAACGCATCCAGCCCAGTCATTTAATTATCGAACTCGGCGGTAACGATGGGCTCAGGGGCTTAAAATTCAGCCAGTCCAGAGAAAACCTGAACCGCATGTTAACGCTGGCTTTAGAGCAAAATGTTTCAGTCCTGTTGATCGGGGTAGATTTACCGCCAAACCTGGGGCCGGCATATAACCTGCGATTCCAGCAAATTTTCGAAAGCCTGTCCGAGACACATGATATTGATTATCTTGCGCATTTCCTCGACGGCGTGGCTGCCGACAAACCAGAGTTTATGCAGGCCGATGGTATTCACCCCACCGCACTGGCGCAACCGATACTGGCCGACAAAGTTTTTTCGGCAATGCTTGAGATGTTGGGTAAATAGTTGGGTGAGTGAATGAAGGTTTCCACCATTTTCGATAAAACAGAAAAATGCAGGAACTTATATAGGAGATTCCAATGATATTGAAC
>JAAENK010000296.1 GCA_024224415.1 Gammaproteobacteria bacterium
CCATCATTTTCCAGTCGGGATGAAAGGCCGTAAAGTGCATGGGAACATCCCTCCCGAGATGTTCGACAACCCATTTAGTCATGGCCTGCAATTCCATGTCTGAATCATTTTGTCCCGGGATTAACAGGGACGTCAATTCCAGCCAGCAGTCGGTTTCGTATTTAATATATTCCAGGGTTTCCAGTACCTGCGCCAGATGCCCACCACAGAGTTTGAAGTAGAACTCGTCGGTGAATCCCTTGAGGTCGACATTGGCTGCATCCATGGCATTAAAAAATTCTATGCGCGGTTCTGGATCAATATAGCCCGCTGTTACAGCAACATTTTTAATATTTTGCTCACGACAGGCAGCTGCAACGTCAACGGCGTATTCAAGAAAAATGACCGGATCGTTGTAGGTGTAGGCAATGCTGCGACAATTCATTTGTTTAGCAGTGTTGGCTAGTTGCTCCGGTGAGGCTGCATCAGCCAGCGTATCCATTTGACGTGACTTGCTCATGTCCCAGTTCTGACAAAATTTGCATGCTAAATTACAACCAGCCGTGCCAAATGATAGAACAGCACTACCAGGATAAAAATGATTGAGTGGTTTTTTTTCAATCGGATCGATGCAAAAACCACTGGAGCGTCCGTAACTCACCAGTTTGATTTCATCATCCAGATTCTGACGTACATAACACAGACCGCGCTGGCCGTCCTTTAAATGACAGTGCCTCGGACAGAGGTCGCATTGTAAACGCCCATCATCCATTGCATGCCAGTACTTTGTTGAAACAATACTACTGTTCATGTTGTTTAAATAGGGATGAATACCCATATCTCAATTATGGGTATATTATTAGTAGGAGGAACTCATGCATACACGTCCATCTGCCGTTGCCGGTATGTTTTATGAAGGTGAAAAAAATGTTTTGCAGGTTCAGGTTAACAACCTGCTTGAGCAGTCAGTAATGCCGATCGCTACCGATGCTGCTGCGCTCGTTGTACCACACGCCGGCTATATTTATTCCGGCGCCGTCGCTGCGCAGGCCTATAAAACCATTGGATCTCGTGCCGACACAATCAATCGCGTGGTTTTGATTGGCCCGGCGCATCGGGTTTATATCAATGGCATGGCGATTCCAGCAGCTAAGGCGTTTCGTACGCCACTGGGCGATATTCCGCTGGATAGAGATAGTCTCGATCACATTCGCTCGCTGCCAGATGTTGTGGTTTCAGATGAAGCACACCGGCAGGAACATAGCCTTGAAGTGCAATTACCCTTTTTACAAACAATCCTCAGAGACTTCAGGCTAGTGCCTGTTGTGGTCGGCGATTGCCAGGCCGACAGCGTCGCCAATGTACTCGATAGTTTGTGGGGTAGTGCTGAAACACTGGTGGTGATTAGCAGCGACCTTTCTCATTTTCACACCTATCAACAGGCACGCCAGATCGATGCACAAACCTGTCAACGCATTGCACAAAAGAGCAGTGATTTAACAGGTAATGAAGCCTGCGGTGCCCACGCGATCAATGGCTTAATGCGCTCAAAACACTGCCAGAATTTGACTGTGGATTTAATCAACGCCTGTAATTCGGGCGATACCGCTGGCGATAAAACCCAGGTTGTAGGATATGGCGCATTCATCCTGCATTGAACTCGACGACGATGAAAAGAAGCAACTGCTGGATATAGCCCGGCGCTCTATCGAATCAGGTGTGAATGGTGGTCTTGCATTAAAAATCGATAGAAATCAGATAGATAAAAAGTTGACTATAGAGAGTGCCAGCTTCGTCACCCTTACCCAAAATGACCAACTACGTGGCTGCATGGGTAATTTACAGGCATCCGAGGCACTCGCACAGTCGGTGGCCAATACCGCTTACAACGCCGCGTTTCGCGACCCACGATTCCCTTCGTTAACAGCCGACGAGCTTAACCAAACAAGTATTGATATTTCCATCCTGTCACCGATGGAACCGATGTCAGTCAGCAGTCGAGCTGATCTACTTACCCAGCTCCAAGCGGGTAACGATGGTCTTATGATCGAGGATGGTCTGCGTCGTTCCACTTTTTTACCCAAAGTCTGGGAGAGCCTGCAAGACCCAGAGGAATTCATCTCTCATCTGATGATAAAAGCAGGACTTCCTGCCGATCACTGGTCAGATACCATTCAAGTTTATCGATACCACACGCTGTCCTTCCACGGTTAACTTAATCCTGAAATGGAATTCCGATGCCGAGACTTGAAACGAGCAATTTCAGATCTGGTGGGATATTGTCCGACGAAATTCTCTACATAAGCCGGCATACGTTCTAAACGATCCGGTAACGATTCCTGAACCATCATCGAAATATAGCCGACCTGTGTGTAATACATGGTATGTGCTCTGATATCAGCTTGTTCATGGCTCATACCAAACCGACAGAGCATCGCTTTAATTGCACTGATTCTTTTCTCATCGGTTTGTTCGAGAACCTCTTTTAAATCAGTCGAGTGTTGCGCCCAGTTACGGATCGCAAAATCCATCGGCGCATCGAATAGTTGCGGGTTGATCCAGCAATCGAATAGATTTAAAACCGCTTCGGTGATCGTTTCCGCATATAGCTCGGTCTGCATGATCAGGTTACCGGTATTTTGTTCTCTCCAGCGTTTAATCAGCGCATTGAGCAAAGCTTTGCGATCCTTGAAATGCCAGTAGAAACTGCTACGCGACATATCCAGGGCATTCGCCAGAGACATCACCTTGACCGATTCGACTCCCGACTCGATTAGTACTCGATGCGCAGCATCAAGCCAGAATGTCTCCGAGCCTCGCCAGCCGTGGTTTTTAACGCCATTGTCCTGTTGCATGGGAAAGAAATCTAATAGGTAAAAAACAAATCAACATTAATGTCTATTAAATTGACATCTATGTCAAGTTTGCTATTGTGCAACCATACTCCAGACACAGGTACTGCAGCGATGATCCAACCCAGTCTACCCGGCAGTGAAAAAGCCGGCAGGCGCCGCAATAGCCGCACTGCGCTTAGATCCAAACGCCAGGGTGTGTCGGCTCAGAACAACCATCTGAAAGTACCCTTCATCACCCGCAAGATTCCAACCTATGACTTACTCGATGATGAAAATTTGATAAAAATCGAACAGGCCTGTGATAGCATTCTCGCCGAGATTGGCATCGAGTTTCGAGAGGACCCTGACACCGTTGCCCTGTTTAAACAGGCCGGCGGCGAAGTTAGCAAGGTGAGCGATAAAGCCTGGAATATCAAATTCGAACCGGGCATGATTCGCGAGATTTTGAAAACCGCCCCGAAAGTTTTCACCCAGCATGCACGCAACCCTGCTCGCTCGGTGAAAATCGGTGGCGATGCCATGGTTTTCTCACCATCTTATGGTTCACCTTTTGTAATGGATCTGGACAAGGGTCGTCGTTACGGCACTCTGGCTGACTTTGAGAATTTAGTCAAACTCGGGCAGTCGAGTCACTGGCTGCACCACTCCGGCGGCACTATTTGCGAGCCGACCGACATAGCTGTGAACAAGCGACATCTCGATATGGTTTATGCACACATGCGCTACTCTGATCGTGCTTTTCTGGGGTCGGTTACCGCACCGGAGCGCGTCACAGACAGCATCGAAATGTGTCGTATATTATTTGGTACAGATTTTGTCGACGACCACTGTGTGATCATAGGGAATTTCAATTCCACCTCGCCGTTGGTCTGGGACGGCGTCACCACTCAAGGAATCAAAACCTATGCCGAAGCCGGTCAGGGTTCCATTCTATTGCCATTCATGCTTGGTGGTGCTGTATCACCGGTGACAATGCCTGGTGCCATTGCCCAAAGTCTGGCTGAGTCTCTGGTCGGTTGTGCCCTGACTCAACTGGTGCGACCAGGTGCACCGGCGATTCTAGCATCATTTCTGTCTTCGACGTCACTACGCTCGGGTAGTCCAACTTTCGGCACACCGGAGCCGGCGCTGGGCAGTTTGATAATGGGTCAGCTTGCCAGACGAGCCAAATTACCGTTGCGCTGCGCGGGTAATTTTTCCACCTCAAAACTTCCTGATGGTCAGGCCATGTCACAGGCAGTGATGTCAATGATGTCCGCCGTACAATGTGGTGCCAACTATATAATGCAAAGCGCCGGATATCTCGACAGCCTGTTATCTATGTCTTACGAAAAATTCATGCTTGATACCGATCTATGCGGTGCACTGCACAGCTATCTTGCCGGATTCAATATCAATGCCGACACCCTCGGCCTCGATGCCCTACGCGAAAGTGGCCCAGGCGAACATATGTTTGGTACAGCGCATACAATGGCACATTACGAAAATGCCTATTGGGACAGCGCATTGAATGACGACCAGCCTTACGAGAGCTGGTCTGAGCAGGGTTGTGAAGATGCAATGCAACGCGCCAATCGCAAATGGAAAAAAACGCTGCAAGACTATCAATTGCCGCATATGGATGAAGCGACCGATGAGGCG
>JAAENK010000297.1 GCA_024224415.1 Gammaproteobacteria bacterium
CCACTGGGTCAGCTTGGCGCTTGCGAGTGGCCTGAATTTATCTGGTTAGCGTAGAAAAATAGAAGTGGGAGTATTTGATCAGGGCCTGTATGAAGACATTTCATACAGGCCCTTTTCAATTTAATAGTTCCTTAACAGGGGAGATTTAGCAAAATGATGAAACAAATGGTATTGCAGCGGATAGCGATTGGATTCGCCACACTATTAGTGGTTTCGGTGATTGTATTCGTGATGACCAGTTGGCTACCAGGCGACGTTGCGGCGATCATGCTGGGGCAGGCAGCAACGCCAGAGACATTGGCTGCACTTCGGGCTCAACTGGGCACAGATCAACCATTGATTTACCAGTATTTTAGCTGGCTTGGCAATATGGCAACCGGAGATCTCGGAATATCGAAGGCGGGTGGTGCAACTATTTCCAGTTTAATCAGTAGTCGAATCGGTAATACGATGATGATGGCAGGCCTGGTCGCGCTTATTTCCATACCGATCTCTATTGCACTGGGTCTTTTTGCTGCCATGCACCCCGGTACTACACTGGACAGGGCTGTCACATTCGGTACCTTAAGCACCATTTCCGTACCAGAATTCTTTATCGCTACCGTAATGGTATTGATCCTGGCGGTGAATCTGCACTGGTTGCCCTCTACCACCTACCTGACAGGTGACGAAACTACCTGGCAATTTTTTAAAGCCATCGCAATGCCGTTAATAACCCTTGTTATCGTGGTATCGGCACAGATGATCCGCATGACCCGCGCAGGTATCCTCAACGTGATGAACTCGCCGTATATAGAAATGGCGATCCTCAAAGGAGTGCCGAGAAAGCGAATCATTCTGCGCCACGCCTTTTTCAACGCGATCGGCCCCATTGTTAATGTTATTGCCTTGAACCTCGCCTATCTCGTCAGTGGCGTGGTAATCGTCGAAACCATTTTTTCCTACCCTGGTCTGGCGAAATTGATGATCGATGCGGTACAGACACGAGACCTGCCTTTGGTACAGGCCTGCGCAATGATTTTCTGTGGTACCTACGTTGCGTTAATAATTCTGGCCGACGTTGCGTCGATACTTTCAAACCCGCGCCTAAGACAGCCTAAATAGGTGAGAGGATAACTATTATGACTGATACTCAAGTAAAAGAAGAAGACGTAATTGCCAAACTCGATGCCTTCGACGAGTTACCTGATGCGCCACCTAAACGCCGACTTAAACTCTCCTGGGTTGGGAAATTGGGAGTGGCAGTGGTTGTTTTCTGGTTGGTAATTGTAGCCATTGGGCCATCAATCGCACCATTTCATGAAATGGATATGGATGGAGATGATAGCTTTCTCGACGCCTATTCCGGTGAATACGGTACCTTTTATCTCGGAACCGACTATATCGGCCGGGATACCTTTTCGCGCATCCTGTTTGGTGCCCGAAATACCATTGGAATTTCCCTTGTGGCTACACTGTTAGCCTATCTGGTCGGTATTACCCTGGGCATTCTCGCTGCCGTAAAAGGCGGGTGGATAGATATGGGCATTAGCCGGGTCAATGATGCGATACTCGCGCTGCCAACGATTATGTTGGGTCTGATCGTAATCGCAGCATTTGGGTCGTCTATTATTGTCCTCATATTGACAGCGGCTTTGATATACGCGACCAGCGTATTTCGAATAGCGCGCGCCATGGGACAGGACATTATGGTTCAGGATTATGTTGAAGCTGCCCAGACCAGGGGTGAAGGCATCTGGTGGATTATTCGCGCTGAAGTATTGCCAAATGCCGCAATGCCGTTGGCTACTGACTTTGGCCTGCGCCTGGTGTTTGTGGTGTTATTCATATCCAGCCTGAGTTTCCTTGGACTCGGTGTTCAACCTCCCGCATCCGACTGGGGCAGCATGGTGCGCGAAAATCTGCAAGGCCTGACTTACGGCTCCTATGCAGCTATTTGGCCGGCTATTGCAATCGCCTCATTTACCATCGCGATTAATTTGATCGTAGACGATATTTCTGCCAAGTCTGGCGGAAGTCTCGCAAAGAAAATGGTGTAACGTCATGGGAGATAATAATATGGAACGCGAAAAACTATTCGAAGTAAAAGATCTGAGAATCAGCGCCACCAGTGATGAAGGGGTAGAAATTCCAATCGTCAAGGGCGTTTCCTTTGATGTTCACAAAGGTGAAGTGGTCGCTCTGATTGGTGAATCAGGTTCCGGCAAGACCACTATTTCACTGGCATCGCTTGCCTATACCAAACCTGGCTTACATTTCGCAGGGGGCGAAGCACTGTTACATGGTGAAGATGTATTGACCATGGCACCACTACGTACGCGAGAAATTCGCGGGGCAAATGTCGCCTACCTGGCACAAAGTGCCGCAGCCACATTTAACCCGGCCATTACGATCGGCGAGCAGGTGACCGAATCTGCCGTATTGCATGGTGTTCTTACTCAAAAGCAGGCAACCGAGCGTGCAGTCGAACTCTATCATGCACTTGAATTACCCGACGCTGATCGCATCGGCTTTCGCTATCCACACCAGGTCTCTGGTGGTCAGTTGCAACGTCTGATGGCGGCAATGGCTCTATGTGGCAAACCCGATCTAATGGTACTTGACGAACCGACTACGGCACTCGATGTTACCACCCAGATCGAAGTGTTGAAATCATTTAAAAAGGTTATCAAGGAGCAGAATTCAGCCGCGATTTACGTTACTCATGACCTCGCGGTTGTCGCCCAGATTGCAGACCATATCGTGGTGTTGTATAGCGGTGAAGTGATGGAACAGGGGCCGGTTGATCAAATTATTAATAACCCGACCCACGCTTATACCAAGCGATTGATGGACGCAGCGCGACCCAAGCCAACCGCCGGCATGGGTACCAAGGTTGGCACCGAGCATGATCGTGATGTTCCCAACATTGCTGTCAGTCATATGACAGCTGGGTATGGGGGTATTGAAAATGGTGAGCCCAAAATCACGATACTGCGTGACATCAATGTTAGTGTCGATAACTCACATGTTGTCGGTGTCATCGGTGAATCAGGTTGCGGCAAATCTACTCTGGCAAGGGTTATGGCCGGCATGTTGCCCCCTGCCAGGGGCGATGTGAAACTGGATGGAAGGGCACTAGAAGGCAGCCTGTTGGACAGGAAGCTGGATGACCTGCAAAAGGTGCAATTTGTATTCCAGATGGCTGACACTGCACTCAATCCAAAACAGCTGATTGGCAATATTATCGGACGTCCGCTACAGTTTTATCACGGATTAACCGGTAAGGAAAAGCATGCCAAGGTTGCCGAGATATTACAATTGGTGGAACTGCCTACCGAATTTGCGAATCGCTACCCGGCGGAACTGTCTGGTGGTCAGAAGCAACGTATTAATCTGGCTCGCTCGCTCGCGGCAAATCCGGAAGTTATGCTCTGCGACGAAGTGACCTCGGCACTCGACAGTATCGTGGGCGCTAATGTCATCAACCTTCTCACCAGTTTACGCGACAAAACCGGGGTTTCATTTGTATTCATTAGCCATGACCTGTCGACTGTTGCCTCGTTTGCCGATGAAATTGTGGTGTTATACGCCGGGCGCGTTGTCGAACAGGGACCCACCGACCAGGTTCTCCAACCGCCCTTCCACCCCTATACCCGCCTGCTGATCAGTTCGGTGCCAGAAATGCGTATTGGCTGGCTCGAAGACACCATGCAAAAACGTGAAATGGCGGTGGGCATCGCACGCGGTGTCGAAATCACCGCAAAAGGTTGTCCATTTTACAATCGTTGTCCAATGGCAATCGAAGGAACCTGTGAAACTAGCGTACCACCAGTCTTGAAACTTGAAGATGGTCACGAAATCAGCTGTCACCTGACCGTTGAGCAGCTACAGGAAGCCGAAACCGAAACGCAAAAAGTTCTGCATGGTTTCGAAAAGGTCGGGGATGATAATCCTCAAGTTCACGCACACTAATATTTATACTGGACTACTAATATGAGCGACTATCCGCGACTAACCGAGATGGGGATCCTAAATCCCCAGGAAATAGAAAAGTTTGCAGTTTACACCGTAGGACGTACCGATATTCTGCGAATCATATATGACCGTAAGAAAGGCTCACTGCTGCCGGTAAGTAAACACTTCAAGTTTGCGCAGGCCAAGCAATCGGTCCTGGTCGACAGTGGTACCCGGCAAACCGAGGTGGTATACGAAAGTTCCGGTGCTTTTCGGGAAGCATTGCACGAGCTCGAAAAATCGAAAGCAAGCCGCAAAAAAGCTGTTGACGATGCAGATGCTATTAAAGAAGAAATCAAACTCCTGCAAGAAGACATCGCCTGGAGAACAGAGTACATCAATACCCTGCTCGACAAACTTTAATCAGAGTACACGGCTGTTCCGCTTAATTCTCATACCCGCGAAAGCGGGTATCTTTCGCGGAATATGTATAAATTCAGCCGCTTAGAAATTCCCGCTTTAATCAATTACTGTTTACGTTGCTTGAAGAAGATATTGCATTACGCACCGAGTACATCAGAACTTTGGTGAGTAAAATTTAGTCCTCGTGCAGATTATCACAAGCTTCATCACTGGCGTATTGTTGAACACATTCAATGGCGGCACCCGATGGGTGTACCGCCGTTGCCGTGCTTGATCCTTGTTTGTCTAACGGCACAGGTGGTCTAATAGTCATGCGTATCAACCCGAATACACCAATCAGCGCATGCGCGACCGCCATCGACCAGAACAGATACTCTTCACCAAAATAATCCATAATACCGGCGACCAGCATTGGCCCTGTCACCGCACCCAGACCACCGACCAGCACCAATGCACCGCTGGCAGCGATCATTTGATTGGGTTTTAAATGATCGTTGGTATAGGCAATACAGACTGAGTAAAGC
>JAAENK010000298.1 GCA_024224415.1 Gammaproteobacteria bacterium
GCACTGCCGCCGATTCACAAAACAATATCGTCAGCAATGGCGGTCGAGTGTTATGCGCCGTGGCGTTGGGTAGCAATATAAAAATGGCGCAGCGCAATGCTTATAATCTTGTCGACGAAATCGACTGGGATGGTGCCTATTACCGTACCGACATCGGATTTAAAGCAATCAATTAGCTATCGAATCACCCAGACTCAAATGGACTTTTCGCATAAACGCTTTTATTCTTGATCGATGCATGAAATAGCCCTCGATTTACTGATCCTGCTCGGTGGCGTCTGGCTGGTAGCGGTTACCCTGCGACCGCTGGGGTTACCGACTATCATGGGCGAATTAATCGTTGGTGTTGTACTCGGTCCTGCGGTGCTGGGTTTAATCCAACCCGGTGAGCTAATCCAGCTTCTGGCCGAGATCGGTATCTTTTTTCTGATGTTTCATGCGGGTGTCGAAACCCAGCCGGTGGAATTCTTCCAGGCCCTGAAACGCTCGCTCGGTGTTGCCATAGTTGGGGCTATCGTGCCTTTCAGCGTCAGTTTCGGCATCGCCTTACTGTTTGGTCTGGATCTGATCGGCGCTACCTTTGTCGGCCTCACCATGACGGCCACCGCTGTCGTCATTACTCTAAAAAGCTTAAAAGATCTTAACCTGGCGAATACCCGCGTGGCGCGCGTCATCATTGCCAGCTGTGTGATTGACGACCTGCTCACCCTGGTATTCTTCGGCCTGGTGATTGGCGTGCTATCCGGTGGAGAATTCGAGCCTTCGACTATCCTTGTTACACTCGGCAAGGTACTGGTTTTTATCATTGTCGCCATCATCCTGGGACGTTACATCTACCCGCGTTTGACGCTGCCGTTTCGCTCCGAGGGTGGCAAGGGATTTACCTTCGTACTGGTGATGGCAATTGCGCTGGGCCTGTTCGCCGAAGCCATTGGGCTGCATATTATCCTCGGCGCTTATCTGGCCGGTTTGTTTTTCGAGGAAAAGGTCGCCCACCCAAACCTGGTGCGAATCGTCAAAGACCGCGCCTACGGCATTGCCTATTCATTCCTTGGACCGATTTTCTTTATCTCTCTCGGCTTTTCAATCACTTTCGATATCAGTGCATCGGCAATCGGCTTCATCGTTGTCCTGACCCTGTCGGTAATCATCGGCCAAATCGTCAGCGCGGGGAGCATGGCCTTACGCATGGGGTTGCCTTCCAGAGAAGCACTCACGGTTGGCGTCGGCATGTGTGGTCGCGCCGAAATTGCCTTCATACTGGCAGCGCTGGCATTATCTCAGGGCGCAATCGACCAATCGGCTTTTTCGGCATTAATTTTTACCGCCTTTCTACTTAATCTATTTACACCGCTGGCATTGAAGGGTTGCGCCATCATGCTGCATGGTGAAGCCACACCACAGGAAGATGCAACCAGTGGTTTGATTCAAATCGACAAGTTTGTCACACCACTGGTGGACGAGCATGCCGATAATCAGCTGATGCACGAACTACCAGACCTGAGTGATACCGTGGTGATCTATGGTTATGGTGCGGAAGTCACCTCGTTGCTCGATAAAATCCATAGCCAGGGGCAGCCAACATTAATCATCGAAGAAGACGAAGCGGTCGCGTTTCGTTTGCATGCTCGTGGAGAAAAGGTAGTGCATAGCTCGGTAGCCGAGGGGGATTTTGACTTACGGGCCCTGGCCAAAGCATCAGCGCTGGTTGCTAATGGCGACGATGAGTATAACGCCCTGCTCGCCTCCAGCGCCCGTGAACAGGCCTTCAGCGGACCGATTGTCGCTCTCATCGACAACCCTAATCGTCGGGCGGCCCTACAGCTTGCCGGGGCAACAGCCGCGTTTACACCAACTCACGTGCTCGCTGCTGCGGTTGCGGTACGCGCCAGCACACAGATTGGACCGAGAATAAGTGGCTTTCAGATGCTTGGGGACAAGCTGGATGTCGTCGAAATTCGTATTCATGAGCAATCTGGCCTGATTAATAAGACCCTGGCGGAGCTAGAGATTTTCGCCAATGCCGAAATTCACATCGTTGGTCAATGGATAGACGGCATGCTCGACTCACCACCAGCACGTGATCATCCACTAAGTTCTGGCATGATCCTGGTTGCGGTCGGTAGTCCCGATAGTATTGAACGTCTCGACTTGATATCAAGGTCTATTAAGCGACAGGACAAAATTGTGATAGCCGGTTACGGCGATGTTGGCAGTAAGCTGGTGGAAATACTCAGAGATGCCGGTGAAAATATCTGTGTCATCGATAAAAAGGAAATGCCGGGTGTCGATATAGTCGGAGACATTCTCGATACCGATGTGCTACAACAAACAGGTCTGGCCGAGGCGCGCGTGATGGTTCTTGCTTGCGAAAACGATAGTGCCGCATTGCTTGCTGCGACGGTAATACGAGATTTTGCACCCGACCTGCCGATCATCGCCTGTGCTGCCTTAGAGGAAAATGTCGAACGTATTCAGCATGGTGGTGCTGATTTTGCCCTCTCGATAAGCCAGGTTTCTGGACAAATACTCGCGCACCACATTCTCGGCGAAATGGTATCGCAGCAAACTTACATCAAACTAGTCAAGCAGAAAGCCGCCTGGCTGGCTGGCCGTCATCCACTAGATCCTGATATTACCGCAGGAAGCCGCTGCAGTATTGTTGCAGTTGGTCGAAATGGAGATACTGTGCTGGATGTAACTGATGACTTCGTTCTTGAGGAAAATGATGACATTTTTATTTGCGGGACAGTCGATACACTAAATCAATTTAAAGCCACTTCATCAAGTGTTTTCTGAAGAAGCGTTGCTAACACGTTGAGCCCGAACTAAAAAGTCACGTCCCTGTGAAATCTAGCACAACCACTACATATTGTATGCTGTAATAATAATTATCACAATATATTGTGATTTGATTATTTCTGGATATACTTGCGTCTGAACGAATTAGCAAATCAAGGCAAGACCCCATGAAATGTCCCAACTGCAGTTCACCAATGTTTGTCGCAGACCAAAATGCCTCCTCAAAAAGTCTGGTTAAATTCTTCCGGTGCACCAATTGTGTCGGCGAACATGTTTCTTCCGAACCTTTGAATAGCACCGAATCACCTACTGACGATACCGGCATGTTCGCATCGTCTTCGAGCAGGCAACCTAAGTATGTACAAATGGTCTAAACCTTTACAGCAACTTCTGAAGATTCGACATGCAGCAGTTTGACATTCATGATGAGAGAAAACACCTGCATAATCGGTCGAGGATGATCAACCGAATTCTTTACCTGCCAGGTGCTACAATAATCGCTTACGGCCTGTGGCTTGCTTTAACGGTTTGATCTGCTCAGGAAAGCTGGAATTCAAGGACAATTTTCAAACCACCGAAGCGTGATTCGTCGAAGTTCGTTTCGATATCGTAGGATTTTACGATATCAGCTACTACTGCAAGGCCTATGCCCTGGCCTTCGCTGACTTCGTCCAGGCGGGTGCCCCGATCGAGTATCTTTTCAATTTCATCGGGCTTCAGACCTGGGCCATCGTCTTCTATTGCAATCATTATTTTGGTCTGATCGGTTAACCAACTGCTTATCCGTAGTTTACTTTTACCATATTTAAATGCATTGTCGAGCAGGTTGCCGATGACTTCCATGCAGTCACCCTCGTCTATTCGCACTAGCAGTTGATCGCCCAAATCAACC
>JAAENK010000299.1 GCA_024224415.1 Gammaproteobacteria bacterium
ATGAAATTCACCGTACCATTTGTGCATACTGTTAATATCAATAATAACTTCATCAGAGACCTGTAACTTGCTCTGTAAACCCGTTGACGTATCGTTCATCGAATATCACCTTCGGTAAAAATTGTATAATTCATCGTTTCGCGTGTCCGGTATCCAGTTTGCGTTCGACCGACTGACTGTATTTCGACATCGAAAAACAGAACACCCAGTAAACAAAGGCGCAAAACACATAACCCTCGACTGAATATCCTAACCACTTCGGATCAGTCGCGGCAGCCTGTACTATGCCCAGAAAATCAAACAGACCGATAATCAATACCAGGGTTGTATCTTTAAACAAGCCAATACAGTTGCCCACGATGCCAGGAATAACATGCTTCAAGGCTTGCGGTAAAATAATAAACGACATGGACTTCCAGTAACTCAGACCTAAGGCTTCGGCGCCTTCATATTGTCCTTTGGGAATTGCCTGCAAGCCGCCGCGTACTGTTTCCGCCATATATGCCGCAGTAAATAAGGTCACCCCGACCAGAGCCCTGATCAATTTGTCGAAATTAACCCCTTCTGGCAAAAAGAGAGGGAACATAACCGAGGACATGAACAACACCGTAATCAGCGGTACACCCCGCCAGAGTTCGATGAAGCCGGTACAGAAAGCACTCACCGCGGGCATTTTTGAGCGCCGCCCAAGCGCTAATACTAATCCGATCGGAAAGGATCCGACGATGCCGACGATGGAGATAATCAACGTCAGAGACAGGCCACCCCACATGGATGTTTCCACTTCGGCCAGACCAAAAGAACCGCCAGCCAGTAAGTAAAATCCGACCACCGGATATACGAATAAGACAAATGCTCCAAGCCACGCCTTGTACCGGAACTTTTCGATAAACATCGGGGTCATCAAAGCAATCAACAGGTAGAAGGTGCTGTCAATCCGCCACCTTTCCTCGGTCGGATAAAAACCGTATACGAATTGTCCTAACCGAGCCTTAATAAACACCCAACAAGCGCCACCACTGGTACAGGCATCGCGGCTATCTCCATTTAGATCTGAATTGATAAACACCCAACTGATAACCGGCGGCACCAATATGTAAAGCATGTATAGCGAAAGCACTGTAAGCAGGGTGTTGGTGGTGTTCGAAAAAAGATTTTTTCTTAACCAGCCGACTACCCCTACCGTGCTTGGTGGCGGCGGCAAGTCCGGATGGGTCCCCGGTGCGTATTTGGTTTCTGTGGTCATCTATACTACCTCTCCACCAGGGCCATTTTGGCGTTATACCAGTTCATAATCATCGAGATTCCAAGCGATACCGATAGATAAACCGCCATCGTGATAAATATAATTTCAACCGCCTGACCGGTTTGATTAAGAATAGTACCGGTAAAAACCGACACCAGTTCCGGATAAGCGATAGCGGTCGCCAATGATGAGTTCTTGGTCAGATTAAGGTATTGACTGGACAATGGCGGGATAATCACGCGCAGTGCCTGCGGCAGAATCACCAGACGTAGCGTAGGCCCGGCTCTGAGACCGAGTGCATGAGCGGCCTCGCTTTGTCCGTGGCTGACGGCCTGGATGCCGGCACGGACAATTTCGGCGATAAAAGAAGCTGTATACACCGACAAAGAAACCCACAGTGCAATAAATTCGGGAATAATCACCGTACCACCAACGAAATTAAATCCTTTTAGCTCTGGAATTTCCCAGCTTAACGGCATACCGGTTACCAGGAATGCCAGTAACGGCAGGCCGATGATCAGAGCAATCGAAACATACACGGTATGAAATTGCTGACCGGTTTGCTCCTGTCGCTTGTGCGCCCAACGCGCCATAAATATTACGCCGATAATGGCGATGACCAGCGCCCATATCACCAACGAAAAGCCCGCCTCATAATTCGCGGAAGGCATGTAAATGCCCCGATTATTCAGAAATATGCTATCTGCGAAATTCACACTGCCACGCGGCGA
>JAAENK010000300.1 GCA_024224415.1 Gammaproteobacteria bacterium
GATGATACTAGAAATTTCCAGTTTGCGCTGGGCGCTTCATTTTAACGAGGTTTAGTTGAATATTATAACAACACAGATTTTAATTCTGGCAATGGTGTTGATCAGCACCACGGTAACTGCCGAAAACCATCGTTATAAAATCGGCTTCGTGAATACTTCTCAGGTGTTGAAGCAGGCACCGCAGGCGCGTAAGGTCGAAGAGCGCCTGAAGGCAGAGTTTGGTCCCAGGGAAGAGCAGATCAAGAATGAAAGACAGGAAGTTATAGCTCTGGAAGAACAACTGAAATCCGATAAGGAGCTCGGCGCAACTACTCGTCGCAAACTGGAGCGGGAAATTCGTCTCAAGCTGAGCCAGTTAAAGTTTCTCGAACAGGAATTTCGTGAAGACCAGAATCTACGCCGAAACGAAGGTATTCGAGAGTTACAGCAGGTTATTAGAGCTGTGCTGGACAAGCTTGGAGATATAGACAAATATGACTTAATTCTGACCGAGGGTGTGAGTTATGTTTCGGAACAGATTGATATTACTGATCAGGTTATTGAAATGTTGAACCAGCTGCCCGATGCTACGGAAGAGACTCAATAGTAATTGCTTCAAAAGACGCAGGGTCGAGCAAAACAAAAACTTGAAAATTTATACATGTAATGCCTTTAACCCTGCGACATCTGGCTGAACAACTAAAGCTTGAATTTGAAGGAGATGCCGATCTCTGTTTAACTGGAGTTGCTTCATTGGCAAATGCCAGGTCAGGCGACCTTTGTTTTCTGCAACATGAAAAATACCTCAGGGACATCGACGGCAGCGATTGTTCGGCATTGATTCTGTCTGATAAAATAGATTCGATAGAAATCGACAGAGCTATTCTCATTTCCAGCAACCCACAATTGAGCTTTGCGCAGGCGATAGCTTTGGTTTGCCCGGATCGTATCAATAGGATGGTAATGGGTATACATCCCTCCGCGCAAATTGCGGAATCTGTAATATTAGGTGAAGGTGTTTCGGTCGGCGCTTTATGCACGATAGGTGAGGGGGTTGTAATTGGCGCCGGTAGCCAAATTGGCGCCGGTTGTGTCATCGAAGACAGGGTTCGAATTGGGGACCGTTGTCTACTGCATGCGAACGTGGTGATAGGTTCTGATGGTTTCGGGTTGGTTGAAGACAATCAACAATGGGTCAAGGTTCCCCAAATAGGTAGCGTGGTGCTCGGTAATGACGTCGAGATTGGTGCGAATACCACGGTCGATCGGGGCGCACTTGACGATACTGTCATCGAAGACGGTTGCAAGCTCGATAATCTAATCCAGGTTGCACATAATGTGCGAATAGGTGCGCATACAGCCATAGCGGCCTGCGTCGGAATTGCCGGTAGCGCCATTATTGGCAGGAACTGCAAAATTGGTGGTGCCGCGGTAGTACTGGGTCATCTCAGTATCGTCGATAATGTGATGGTGACGGCAATGTCTCTGGTCACAAAAGATATTAAAAATCCAGGTGTTTATTCATCGGGTACGCCTTTAATGGAAAATAGTGAGTGGCATAAAAATAATGCTCGCTACAAATCCTTAGATAAATTAGCCAGAACAGTGACAAGGCTAGATAAGTTAGTGGCTGAGTCGGATAACCAATGAGGTTTTATGCCTGAACTTGATATTAAAAAAATAATGGAATTCCTGCCGCATCGTTATCCTTTTCTGTTGGTCGACCGGGTGACCGATACCGATCAAAGTGAATATTTGTCAGCTTATAAGAATGTATCGGTTAACGAGCCGTTTTTCCAGGGTCATTTTCCAGGGCAACCGATCATGCCTGGTGTCTTAATCCTTGAAGCATTGGCACAGGCCACTGGCTTACTAGCGTTTTCATCGATGAATGAGGATTACAGCACAAAGTTATATATGCTGGTAGGTATAGATAAATCCAGGTTCCGCGGACAGGTGGTGCCGGGAGACCAGCTTAAACTCAATGTTCGGCTCAAGCGTAATATGCGAGGAATCGGTATTTATGAATGCCGTGCGCTGGTGGGGGAGACGCTGGTAGCGGAAGCCGAAATGATGTGCTCCGCACAGGATAGAAGTGCATGATCCATCCCACTGCAATAATCGACCCGGGCGCCAGGTTGGCGGATAACGTCCATATCGGTGCCTATAGCATAGTCGGTGCTGAGGTGGAAATTGGCAGCGACACCGAAATTGGTTCACATGTAGTGATTAACGGTCCAACCCGGATAGGGCGTGAAAACAAAATTTTTCAGTTCGCCTCGGTCGGTGAAGCACCACAGGATAAAAAATATGCTGGTGAGTCGACACGCCTGGAAATTGGTGACAGGAATGTTATTCGCGAATATGTCACATTTAATCGTGGCACCGCCGAAGGTATTGGTGTAACGGTGATCGGTAATGACAACTTATTCATGGCTTACAGCCATGTTGCCCATGATTGTGTGGTTGGTGACTTTACGGTATTCGCCAATGCCGCATCGTTGTCGGGACACGTCAGCATTGGTGACCACACCATTCTCGGTGGATTTACTTCCGTGCATCAATTTACCAACATTGGTGAGATGGCTTTTTGTGGCCTTGGTTCGGTTATTACCCAGGATATCCCGCCATTTACTACAGTCGCCGGTAATCGTGCACGTGTAATAGGCATTAACAAGGAAGGTTTAAAACGTAAGGGTTTTTCCAACGATTTGATACGCGCCTTGCACAAATCATTTCGAGAGTTGCTCAAGTCTCGTTCTTCAAAATCAGAGTCATACGAGGAGCTTCAACCTCTGTGTGACCAATATCCGGAAGTCAAACAGTTCGTTGAATTTGTGAAGGCAAGCAAGCGGGGTATCGCTCGATAGTCTAAACTACTTGAATGCATCTATTAGCCGTCCATGCTGTATGGAGGAGTAGTCAGTAAACAATGAAGAGTGCGGGAGCATCATTATGATCAGATTTTGTGGCATTTTCAGCATTGCTCTAACGATGACCGTGGCGCTGCTACTGGCACCAGCTAACGCACTTGAAATCCAACATTTTATCGAAGGTAAGGAGTATGCCGATGTTTTCGGCGATGCTACCGGGTTGACCATAACCGATGATGCCGTGGTCTACGTTACTAGCGAAGAAAAGGGTAGTTTATTGAAAATAGTCGATGGCAACATCGAGGCTTATTCATTAACACCCGAGGTGTTTAAGGACTCTGACCTCGGCGGTGTTGATTCACTCGCCAATGGTAATTTGGTAGTAGTCAATGAAGGCTCAGTAAAAGTGGCGATTATGGACGAAAATCGTAACCCCTTACGCATGTTTTCGCAGTCAGGCGGTGATCCGGGCGAACTCGATGATCCTCGAGCTGTGGCAGTTTCGATTAACGATAATATTTATGTAGCTGATACAGGCGATAAGCAAATAACGGTATTTAATAAGCAGGGATTGTTTTTACATAGTTTCGGGCGACATGGATCACGCAAAAAAGATATTCAGAAACCAACACATATCGCACTGGATGCGGATGAAAATGTTTATGTGCTGGAAGGCCCCGGTCGCCTTTCTATTTTCGATCTGCATGGTCAGCTAATCGACCGGATTTATGTTAAGGATTTGAAGGATCAGTTTGATAAAACTCCGGAATTTACCGCGATGACGGTAGATTTGAATGGTACGGTATATTTGGGCGATAACGTCAATAAGCGGATTGCCCTGGTCGATTGGCGTAATCGTAAGGTTCTTAGTAAATTTGGCGTCCACGGGCAGTCGCGCGCACAATATCTGCGTATTGCTCATCTAGCCGTCAATAATCGAGGACAGATTGCTATTCTGGATAGTAAAAATGAGAAGGTTGAAGTTTATCAGCTCGATGAGACAAACTTTAAGACTCCAAAAGTTACCGATTCAGTACAGTTTGCTCAAAACCAGGAATCGAAATGCCAATCTATTCATGCATTTTTTGAAGATAAGAAGCTGTGTATTAAGGTCGGCAAAAAAGGCATCGTTGTACTTTCTGCAGATGGTCAGCAGATTAGTGAATTTGCCACTGAAATCAAAAAGCCTACTACCTTACACAGTGATTCGAATACGGTGGCAATCCTCGAAGGTAATAAATTGCATGTCTATGACCGTGACGACAAAAATATTTTCAGTATTGGACGCTGGGGAACAACTGGTGGTAGTTTTCAGAAGCCTTCGCATGTGTTTATTCATAACGGTAAGTATTATGTTAGCGACACCGATAATAATCGGGTACAGGTGTTTTCTAACGATGGTCGGTTTATTGAGGAAATTAAATCACAAATGGACGGTAAGGATCTGTTTTCAGCCGTCGGCCCGATTGCTGTAGATAGCCAGTCACGGTTATATGTTGCCGATAAAAGTAGAGCAGGTTTGATTCGGGTAATTGATAAAGAACACAATCTGGTTACCAGTATTGGGCGTGAGGAAGATTCGATTCATAAAGTCGTTCGTTTTCACGCCATTGATATCGATAACCAGGATAGACTTTATGTACTCGCTGGCACCGATTTCAATGATTACGGTGTGACCATATATAAAGACTTTCAGCTGTATAAAAAATTTGGTGGAGCGGGTAAGAATGGCAGCGATATGTATTTTGAAGAAGTTGCTTCGATGTCGGTTGCCTCGACCGAAACCAATAGCATACATATTAATGATACCGATCTAAAAAGGTATTATCGATTTGATTTGCTCGAATACCCAGACCGGGCTTTCGGTCTCAGGATAGCTGCCAACAACTCCCAGGTAAATCTCGAATGGAGCAGTTCCCAGTCACCCTTGATCACTGCTTATGAAATTCAGGTCGCGAGTGAGGCAAGCGGGCCTTTTGAAACAATCAAATCGGCTACTCAATTGAGCGAATCCATATCTGTTGGGACGGTAGGTGACAATCTCTGGTTTCGCGTAGTATCGGTGAGTGGGCATGGCTTACGAGCGACAGCTTCCGCCGCCAGGGAAAATCAGTTTCAGAAAATGGTTGGGCTCTATCGGGCAGGAGACTATCAACAAGTCATCAGGCTGGCGGACAAACTGTTGAAAATCGCTCCCGATAATTCGGACGCCCGGGATTTACTGGGCATGAGTTTATTTGAGCTGAAAGACTATACGCGATCAATCAGCGTGTTTAAAAAACTGGAAGAAAATGACAGTTACCGCAATAAAGCGATTAAGTATCAGGTTCAGGCCTTCTATCAGCTCGAACAGTATCTCGATGCACGGGCGTTAATCGATGAGGTTCTTGCTGCCGAGCCGCCAGAGATTGAACCTTATCTAATCTGTACGCAACTGAGTCTTGAGCTTGCCGATGCTATTGGTGCAGTTACCTGTGCCGAAGATGGACTGGCATTACACGAAAGCAATGTCGAATTGCGTTATTTGCTCGGCAGAGCTTACATCGAAGCAGGTCTTGCCGATGAGGGTTTAATTGCCTATCAAACTATCATAGAAAATAACCCAGATGACTACGGTACGCGCCTGAAGATTGCTGCCGATTTGTACGATATGCAAAACTACGCTGAGGCACTGGATCATTATGACTATGTCAACGGCAAGCTGTCAGATTCGGGCATCGCTGCGGTAGGTAAAGCTCGATCACTATTGCAGTTAGAACGCGATGATGAAGCCAAAGCGATTGCGGTCAAACTTTCCGGTAAAAAAGCAACCAAGGGTGATGGTTATTATTTGCTGGGCAAGATTGCCGCCAAACAGGGAAATCACAAAAAAGCCGTATTGCGGTTAACACGCGCAGGCAAGGATAAGCCTAAGTCAGTCGATACCTGGTTTTCCCTGGCGCAGGCTTACATCAATATTAGCCAGCAGGCAAAAGCAATAAAATCACTAAACCAGGGTATCAAACATAATCCTGAAGCCTACGCATTATACGAGCTTGCAGGTACAATCGAACTGCAGAATGAAAAGTATCCCCAGGCGAATGCCTATCTGGATAAGGCGGTGGCATTGCGACCACAGTCTATGCTAGCGCAAAAACTCTATGCGCGTGGAATGTTCGCTACCAGAAACTATCGTTCGGCTGCCCTCCACGCTGAAGCGGCGGCTCTAATCGAGCCACAGGATATTGAGGTTTTGACTTTGCAGGCCGATATCGCCAACCAGCGGGGCAAGACAGGTTCGGCTATCGAATTTTTGAAAACCGCAATAAGTATCGACTCGACATCAGCCGAATTACAATACCAGATTGGCGGTGTGTATCAGGATGCAAACCTTTTCGACGCATCACAGAAACACCTCGAAAAGGCTGCCAGTATTGATCCTGCATGGTCGGCCCCTCATGTCGCACTAGGTAACTTGTACAGTAAACGTCGCCTGTTTGACGAAGCCATTGTAGCATTTGAAAAAGCGGTTGAACTCGATCCATCGGGCGAAAATCGAGCAATATTAAATGTTGCTTTTGCTGAGCGAAAAAAATCGCTCGAATTCCAGAACAATGCACCACAACTGGTTTTGTCCGATTTAAATTTGCAAACCGTATTTTCTGCAGCTTATAAAAAATACCAGGATAAACCTATCGGCAGCGTTAAATTGAAAAATGTCAGTGGAACCGACTATGGCAATCTTAAACTATCCTTTCAGATCAAGGAGTTCATGGATTTTCCTACCAGTTTCGAGATTGCCAGTATTGCCGGCAACGAAACTCAGGAACTTGACATTAAAGCGACATTCAACAACAAGATTCTTGAAGTTGATGAAGATACCGGAGTTCAGGTAGAGGTTAAACTGAGCTATTTGCGTGATGGTCAAAAGGATGACATTACTTTGACACAGCCGATGACAATTTATGGTAAAAATGCAATCGTCTGGGGTGACCCGACTATGGTAGGTTCTTTCGTCACCTCGAAGGATGATACCTTGCGCGATTACGTGCGCCAGGTAGTCAGTGTGTATCAACCCGAATCAGGACCATTAAACGACAAGCTGGTGTCCGCCATGGCTTATTTCAGTAGCCTTACAGCATTGGGTGCGAATTACATTATCGATCCTAATACACCTTTCACCGAATTACGCGAAGACCAGATTGATTATGTACAGTTCCCACGTGAAACGCTGAGATTAAAAAGTGGTGATTGTGACGATTTGTCGGTATTAATCAGCGCAGGGCTGGAAAACCTGGGTATTAACACCGCTTTTCTGGAAGTTCCCGGACACTTGTTTTTAATGTTCGATACTGGTTTGCCTGCCGATGATGCAGGCTTAATCAGTCAGGACAATAGCCTGCTCGCGGTCAAAGACGGGAATGTCTGGATTCCTCTCGAAGCTACCATGATCAATACCAGTTTTGTCGAAGCCTGGGCCGAAGGTGCGCGTAAGTACCATCATGCACTGGCCGAGAATAATCTTGGCATTATCGATCTGAGTGACGCTTGGCAGCAATATAAGCCAGTAACGCTACGCAAGGCAAGTTATGCGGTTGCACTGCCCGAAGAAAAGCGCACCCGTAGTTTGGTGAAGCAAGCGCGGACAGTATTATTATCCAAGAGTATCAATCGCCTGGTGATGCCTTACCAGGTTATGGTAACCAATAATCCGCGAAATATTACCGCCCGATTACAAATCGCAATACTTTACGCGAGATTTGGGTTATATGAAGATGCGGAAATAGCTTTCGATGCGCTCAATGAACTGGCACCGGAAAACAGTGCAGTGCAGACCAATCAGGGGAATCTGTATTTCCTTCGTGAAGATTACCCAAATGCAATTGACAGCTATACCGAGGCGGTTGATCTTGATGGCGAAGATGGTGGCATCTGGATCAATCTATCCATGGCACATTATATGGCGGGTAACTTGAAACAGGCGGAATCCAGCTTTCAACAGGCAACTCAACTGAAACCTGATTTGAAGCAGCAATATGAAGCCTACGCCAAGTTACTGAGTCAGTAGAGGTAGGGAAATGAAAAATTTAGTGATAGTTCTGGTCTGTGTCAGTACACTGTTCATGGTCACAGCAGGCATTGCTCAGAATGAACAAAATCAGCAAGGTCAGATAGTAGAAACAGAGACCCATAATGTCTTCAAGGGATTTTTTTAAAAAATAAAAAAAAAACTCAAA
>JAAENK010000301.1 GCA_024224415.1 Gammaproteobacteria bacterium
GACTTACCGGCACCATTTGGTCCGAGCAAAGCAAAAAAATCGCCCTGCTCGACAATCAGGTCGATACCTTTTAGTGCCTGGAATCCATTGGCGTAAGTTTTGTGTAAATTCGAAATTTCCAGTGCGTGCATGGAGCCATCTGTGCGATTAATCAGCCGACAAGCTTAGGCAATCGCAACTAAAAATCAAGGTGGTTTCAAGCTTGCAGCAACAAACTGTTCCAGCTGTGCTATATAAAGCTAATGTGCCCTTCATGAGTCCGGATAATAAATATGGAACACCAACTTGCGACGCTTTATGTAATACTGGTTGAACCTTCGCGCTCACAGAGCAAGATAATATTACAACAGTTTGAAGAGTTGGGTATTGTGCAATATAAGCATGTTGAAACAGGTGCTGCCGCACAGGAATTGATTTTCGATGATGTCCCAGATTTGGTGATTAGCTCACTACATCTTGAGGACATGACGGGTCGTGACCTGGTGTTGAAAATGCGCGATCAGGCAGCTACCGAAACAACACCGTTTATATTAATTTCGACTGCAACCTCGTTTCGCGAACTCGATCCAATTAAACAGGCTGGCGCGTCAGCGGTGCTGCCAAAGCCATTCAGCGTTAAGGACTTAAAACGAGCGGTGATGAATACCATGGACTGGGAGCATCCAGACCAAATTGAGCTGGAGGATCTAGATCCAGAAAATCTCGATGTGCTGGTAGTCGATGATAGCGGTATGGCGCGTAAAATGATTAGTCGAACCTTAAACAAAATGGGTATAGAAAAAATTACCGAAGCCGCTGATGGTGCCGACGCCATCCCTCTGATACAGGCAAATCTCTACGACCTCATTGTCACAGATTTCAACATGCCGGAAGTCGATGGACATGAATTACTGCGCTATATCCGTAACGAAAGTAATCAAAGTTCGGTGCCGGTCTTAATGGTGACCACCGAGGGTGACGCAAGCAAACTCGCTGCGGTTCAGCACGATGGGGTCTCCGCCATAGTCGATAAACCCTTTGATGTCACAGAGGTAAAGCAACTCATTGAATCTTCTATGGCGTTTAACTAATACGACTGAAAAAATAAGACATATTTCACCATCCTGATAGATATTTAGGCTGTTAAGCCTCGATTAAGTTACTTCCACCTATATTGCCAGTCATCAAGCAACCACCGGGAGACTGGTATGAAATCTATACAATCTATATTAGTTATTGCATTAATCATTCTTGCTCCGACAGTAATGGCCGATTCAAAACACAAGCAATATAGCCACGGCGCACAGATACAGCATTTTGACTTTGCTCGCGTGATTCGCGTAAAACCAATCTATCGACAGGTTAAGCACTCGAATCCTGTGCAGGAATGCTGGCAGGAACCGGTGCGCCATAAGCGTTCCCACAAATCAGCCGATGGCATCGTTGCTGGTGGCTTGATAGGCGGTATCGTAGGGCACCAGATAGGCAGTGGTCGTGGGCGTAAACTGGCGACTGCGGTTGGCGCCATCCTCGGTGCGCAGATAGGACATGAAGCGGTCAATGGTCATGTCAATTCCAGCCACGGCCAGCACGTCGAGTATATGGAACATTGTGAAGTTCAGCATCAGGTTAGTTATGAAGAGGTGATCGATGCTTATCTAGTTACTTATCAGTATGACGGCCAACGCCATAACATAGAAATGCCATACCACCCCGGTAAACGGATAAAGATGCGCATTCAAGCAACACCTGTGATTTAATCAGGATATAAACTCTAGCGAGAATAATAATGCGAGCCATAGTGATAGAAGACGACCTGGATATTCAGCAGCAGATCGTCGAACGCCTGCAACAGGAAGGTTTCGCTGTCGATAGCGCCGACAACGGTAGCGAAGGCCTGTATCTGTTGCAGGAATATCCCTGCGATGTGGCGATAATCGACCTTGGTTTGCCTGAAATGTCCGGTCTGGATGTGATTAATACCATCAGGAAGGAGGGCAGTAGCGTTCCGGTTTTAATCCTCACCGCTCGTGGGCGCTGGCAGGATAAGGTCGAGGGACTTGACGCTGGTGCTGACGATTATCTGGTCAAGCCTTTTCATCACGAAGAAATGATGGCGCGCATCCGCGTGCTAATACGGCGTGCTTCCGGTTGGTCAGATTCTCGCATTGTATGCGCGTCGGTGAGCCTTGATACTGCCACGCAAAGAACGTATGTCGATGACCGCGAAATTGACCTCACCGCTTTCGAGTACAAAGTGTTAGAGTATTTGATGTTACACGCGGGTGAAGTCATCTCCAAGACCGTGCTTACCGAGCATTTGTATGACGATGAAGCCGATAATGACAGCAATGTTATCGAAGTATTCATCCGTCGGCTCAGGCAAAAGCTCGACCCCGATGAAAACCTTCAACCCATTGAAACCCTTAGAGGCAGAGGCTACCGATTTACACTTGAGCGTGCCGAGCAAGTTTGATCAAATACATCGATGAATTCGATCAAATCCCGCCTCTCGTTTGTATCGATGATTGTGCTGGTCATCTTCATGATACTGACGGCAATCGCACTGGAGCGTGCGGTGGTCAAGCGCGCCTTAAAAGCCGAGGAAGACAGGCTCGAACAGTTGATTTATGGACTGCTCGCAGCCGTTGAGCGCGATATCTCCGGGCTTTCTATTACTGTTGCCAATGAACGCATATTTGAAAGAAGCTTAATGACGAAGGACTCGGGTCTTAATACGCTGATATATAATCAGCACCGGGATCTAATATGGCGTTCACCCTCGGTGACGCGTGACTTTCCGGATATAGATGCACTTGCTCTGGGTGATTGGCGATTTAAAAGTGTCGAGCAGAATGGTATGCCTTATTTTCAAATGGCGTTTGCTTTGCAGTGGCCTGATGTGCTCAATCGATTACAGCCATATAGTGTTGTTGTCTGGAAAAATGCCAATCAGTTTTTCAAGGATCTTGAGCGTTTCCGGCAAACGCTGTGGGCCTGGCTAATAATCACCACATTTTTACTGCTGGTATTGATGTATCTGGTGACGATGTGGAGCTTGCGTCCTTTAAAACTGCTAGGTGATGAAGTTAAGGCCATCGAAAATAGAAAACAGGGCGGATTTCAAAACGTTTATCCGAACGAAATCAGGCCTTTGACGGAAAACCTTAATATTCTACTAAATCGTGAACAGCATCAGCGCCAGCGGTATCGAAACGCTATGGATGATCTGGCACACAGTTTGAAAACACCTTTGGCGGTATTGAAAGGACTTTCACCCCGCAGTGACATAGATCAAGGTGAAGCCAGTATTTTGCGTGAGCAAGTAGATCGCATGAATCAAATCGTGTCCTATCAACTACAGAAGGCCACTAGTGTTAGCGGTGGTGAAATTCTAAGTCGGCTAGATCTGGTGCCTTTAGTCAATAAATTACTGTCAGCTCTGGAAAAAGTTTATCTGGATAAA
>JAAENK010000302.1 GCA_024224415.1 Gammaproteobacteria bacterium
ATAGCCTCCCCAACTACGGATAATATAAACCAGCATGCCTATCATCAGGCCGTAGATAATGCGTCCCCTGTTAGTCGTGGCGGCGGTGACAGGATCGGTGGCGATGAAAAATGCGCCGATGACAATGCTGCCAGATAATAGGTGAAACAATGGCGACCCGATCGATTGTGGATCGGTAAGGTAAAAACCGCTGGCCATGATGGTCAAACCAGCCAGCACCGCGACGGGTATATGCCAGAAAATAGTACGCGAAACCAGTAACCAGATGCCACCGATCAACCAGCCACCGGCGATCCACTCCCAGCCGGTACCACCAAAATTGCCGAATATCGGGGATTGCAAAATTTCACCGGCTAACAGGTTTTGTTTTAAACCGGTTTTATATTGATCAAGCGGTGTCGCCGAGGTCAGGGCATCCCACTGCTGGATATCGACGAAGCCGAAGCTATAGGCGATGGAATCGGCCAGGCTCAGACTAACGCCGCTGATAGCCTCAGGTAGATACCACAGCGTCATTTGCTGTGGGAAAGAAATTAACAGTGCGACGTAACCAACCATCGCAGGATTAAACGGATTAAACCCTAGCCCGCCGTATAAATGTTTGCCCGCGATCATGGCAAAGCCGATGCCAATCAAAACCAGCCACCACGGTGAATGCATGGGTAGACATAAAGCGAATATCCATGCTGCGACTACTGCGCTGAAATCGGTGAGATGCGGCTTAATGGGTTTTTTGCGTAACCACAATACTAGTGCTTCAAAAGCCAGCGCAAAGCTGATCGCCAGAACAATATTAACCAGTACGCCGAATCCGAAGAACCAGATATAAGCCGCAGTACCCGGGATCAGGCCGATGACAACAGTTATCATCAATTGCCGTAGCGATTTACTCGGACTGACATAGGGTGAGGAAACGATAACAGATGTCATGGTTGCTGCTTGTCTGCCTGAGCCTGCTTTTTCGCCTTGACGCGTTCAAGCGCAGCCCTGACCGGATCGGGTATGGATTGTTCGCCGGCTACGGTCGGGTTTTTCTTTTTCAGGGCTTCGCGCTTGATGCGGCGGCGTTCTTCTTCTTGCTGCTTTTTCAGCAATAGGCGTTTTTCGCGGGCTTCGAAACGAGTGCGCGCCCGGTCAGATTTAATCTGTGCCTTTTTAACTGCGCGTATGTCGCTCTTGGCTGCGCGAAAATATTGCACCAAAGGAATCTGGCTAGGACAAACGGCCGCGCAACAGCCGCACTCGATACAGTCGGGTAAATGGTATTCCTCGCAGCGCGCGTGGTTTTTCGCCCGGGCATGCCAATAGAGTTGCTGGGGTAACAGCTTCGTGGGGCAAACTTCTGCGCAGCGCCCACAACGGACACATTCATGGTGGTATTGAGGTGATTGCAGCTCAGCCGGTTGCTGCATTACCAAAATACTGTTAGTGGCTTTGACGACGCTGACCTGGTCGTTAGGCAAGGCGAGCCCCATCATCGGGCCACCCATGATCAAGCGTGGCCTGTTTGTTTGCGGGTTTTTATATCCACCCGCCCGCTTGATCAGGTGATCAAGTGGTGTTCCGAGCCTTGTCACCCAGTTGCCAGGTTGTGAAATACCATCACCAGATACTGTGACGATGCGTGAGATTAATGAATGATTGTCTCGCAGCGCATGGGTAATGGCTGTGCAGGTACCGACGTTCTGACAGAACAGGCCTGAATCGAAAGCGAGTTTACCGCTTGGGATTTCTTTCCCCGTGAGTATTTTGATCAACTGCTTTTCGCCACCCGAGGGGTAAATTGTTGGGATGGTTATCACCTGGGTATGCTTCAGTGGGTTTGCCGCCAAAGCTTGCTGTATCGACGCAATTGCTTCGGGTTTGTTGTCTTCGATTGCGATTAATGTATTCAGAGGTGTGAGAATACGATGCAAATAATCGATGCCACAGATAATATCACCGGCATAGTTCTGCATTAACATATCGTCGCAACTGATGTAGGGTTCGCATTCTGCACCATTGATGATTAATGTCTTAATACCGAAATAATTACCACGAGATAGCTTTGCTGAATTCGGAAAAGCGGCACCGCCGAGGCCGACAACACCGGCCTGTCGAATACGTTCAACAAGTTTCCAGGGTGACAGGTCATCTATGTCACTCGGCTTTGTTGTCATGCTTTCATCTTTACCATCTACATCAATAACTATGCAGGTATCGGACAGCCCCGATGGATGTGGTACAGGGTGGGCGCAGATATCACTGACAGTTCCAGAACTTGAAGCATGAATCGGTGCGCTGAGTGGTGATGGATTATCAGCAATTAACTGGCCGCGCAATACGCGGTCACCAACGCTAACCTGAGCCTTATTGGCATCACCGGTATGTTGCTTTAAAGGCAGAATTAATCGATCCGGTAAACCGGCTTTTTGCAGTCCCTGAGACAGTGACATAGCCTTGTGGTCGTCGAGGTGCAGACCACCATGAAACGGGTGAAATTTAATGCTCACCGGCAGGCTCCAGCTTTAATATATCTGGTGTTGTCCATTTCCAGTCATCGATGGTTTGTCTTATCGGCACCATATCGATGCAGTCCACCGGGCAGGGAGCCACACAAAGTTCACAGCCAGTGCACTCGTCGGCGATTACCGTGTGCATGTGTTTGGCGGAGCCCAGAATCGCATCCACTGGGCAGGCTTGAATGCAAAGCGTGCAACCGATGCAGAATTGCTCGTCGATAATAGCGACCAGCGGGATATCGTTGTGTTCGCCGTGCTCGGCATTGAGTTCGAGTACTTCGACATCGAGCAAATCGGCCAATGCCTGGATGGTCGCCTGACCGCCAGGCGGACATTGGTTGATCGGCGCTTCGCCATTGGCGATGGCTTCTGCGTAGGGTCGGCATCCAGGGTAGGTGCATTGACCGCACTGCGTCTGCGGTAATAAAGCGTCGATCTGGTCGACGACTGGATTGCCCTCGACCTTGAATCGAATCGCCGCATAGCCGAGTACCAGGCCGAAAAATCCGGCCATCAGACTAATGGTGAGTATCGCTAACAGCATTAGTGTATATACCTAAACCTTGACCAGTCCGGTGAGTCCCATGAATGCCAACGACATCAATCCGGCGGTAACCAGACCAATAGCCGAGCCCTGAAAAGGTTTTGGTACGTCGGCAACGTTGACACGCTCGCGCATGGCGGCGAATAAAACCAGTACCAGTGAAAAACCCAGTGCCGAGCCAAAACCGTAAATTAGCGATTGTAAAAAGCCGTTTTGTTCCTGAACGTTAATCAACGCGACGCCGAGCACTGCACAATTAGTGGTAATTAACGGCAGGAAAATACCGAGCACGTTATAAAGCAACGGGCTGGTTTTATGCACCACCATTTCGGTGAAATTCACTACAGCTGCGATAGCTATAATAAAAGCAATGGTGCGTAAAAATTCCAGATCAAGCGGCGCCAGAATCCAGCTATTAATCAAATAACTCAACACTGCTGAAAGCGTTAGCACGAAAGTCGTCGCTGCCGACATGCCGATAGCAGTCTCGATTTTGCGTGATACACCCATGAATGGACAAAGCCCCAGAAACTTCACCAGGACGATATTGTTGACAAACACGGTGCCGATAAAAAGCAGCAGATATTCTGACATGGGCGGCATTATAAGGGCTTGATGTTATTTAAAATACCGATTTTATAAGGGGTTATTGCCGTAACTACTGCGCCCAATAAAGCGTGCAGTTTCCAAATTGCTTGAATATAATGCTGGGCAGGTAAATCACCCTTAAGTAACCTGTTAAACACTGGAGTATGATATGAAATTTAGTCCCTGCATTGGAAAATGTACAGATCAAGGAACGCATTGTGAAGGTTGTGGCCGTAGCCATGATGAAATCGCAGAAATGAAAAAGCATGTTGCAAGTCTGACCACTTTCGCGGAAAACATGAAATATGAAAATATCGAAGACTTTGCCAATGCTGTAGCAGGCAGTATCAAATACAAGATGCTTGGCAGTCACTAGACTCCGCTATGTACTATCAGCTTTACCCCCGTAATCAGAGAAAAACCAGAACTATAGGCTAAATAGCGTGACAGTTATCTACCAGTATTGGCATAAAACTGTTTTCAAACTGGTATTGCTTGTTGTCGCCCTCTGTGTCCCCGCTACCAATGCATCATCGGTTGTTACAATAACTGGTCTCGAATCACCTGCCTGGATCCTGCAAGGTGATAAAAAAACAAAGCTTACACAAGATGATCAATGGGGAGTTAGTGATCAAATCATTACCGGTGTTAGAGGCGGAGTCGAGCTACAGGTAGGGGCTGATTTTTTTTTACAGGTAAAAGGTAACTCGCAGGTAACTTATCTTGCCGGTAATGGCTCCGGGACATCATCGCGAGGTGATCTGGCGAAATTGTCTGTTAGTAAAGGTGTGGTTTGCATCCATTCGGATTTAAAGTCGGATAAAGAATCCCTACTGGTTTTTGACATTGGTAATATCTTGCAGGCTACTCTGCAGTATATGGGGGATGTGTGTGTGAGGCGCACTAATGAAGCCTCATCAGTGTTGTTGTGGAGTGGTAGTGTTCAAATTATGCATTACACTACCGGGCACATGATTGTATTGAGCGAAGTCGGCACTGAGTTTAGAGCAAAAGATGGAGGTGAATATGAACTTCTGACGTTTAATGTCCGAGACACCGTCATCCTCGAAAGCGAAGAGCCAGCTAACTCAGAAGAAATAGTCGAGGATGAAATTCAGCCAAAAGACAGAGACGAACCAGTAGTTGGCGACGCCGGAAAAGATAAAAAACCTGCAAGCGTTGAAGTTGATTCAACAACACGGCAAAACCGGCCTGAATTCGAGTATACCGTTTATTTATTCTCTTCTCGCTCTGAAAAAAATGCCGAGAAAATTGACAGGAAATTTCAGGAAGCTGGTTATAAAACCCAAATTTATGAACACGAAAGCGGTAAGATAATCTACTATCGAATTGCACTGCCTGGGTTTGAGACAAGGCAGGCTGCAGAGGATTTCTCGCAGTCGATCATTGGCAAATTAGGTGTTAGAGATACCTGGATTGGCAAAGCTCGACGTGAGTATTAGGCTTGAATTGGCATAACCTGGAAATTCCATACTGGATGTTTTACCTCAGGCTGGTTTCCCCCAGAACAACTGACGGCAAAGAAGACTAAACAGATTCTCGGAAGGTTCTTTTTTATTGGCTTTACGTTCCATGGCCCTGAGCTCTTCGTCATCGAATTTTGATGGATTGCATAAATGGTCGCTGACCATACTTTCCAGTCCTGCTGCAAACATAACGGCTGGATTATTTGAACGGTTGTTGTGGTTTCTAACTCTTCTCATTTTGGGTGCCTCGTTGATGTTGTTGTGTTTCGATGGAGGCATTATTGCGAGTGACCGTTAATTCACTTGCCGAATCGCGTTAAATAACTCAAAATAATCATTAAAAAATCATTAAATTTTATAAGTTATTGATTAGTAAAGATTTAATTAGATCGAGTCTGCAGGAAATTATTTTCCGAGGTCATAGTGTCCAAGATACAGCTCCTATTACTGGGTCATTTTGATTGTTTGCTGTCGTCCGGCGAACGTATCGTGTTTTCCATGCGCAAGGCCGAAGTACTTCTGGCATATCTGGCGCTGGCGCCTGGGATACGTCATCCACGCGAACGCCTGATCAATCTGCTGTGGAGTGATCGCAGCGAAGAACAGGCGCGCAATTCGTTACGTCAATGTTTAAGTGCAATAAAAAAATCACTAGGTGATGCTGCCGACCAGATTCTGCATGTCGATCGCACGACAGTTAGCCTCAGGCCTGCACTGATTGAAGTAGATGCCCTGGAGTTCGAGCGCCTCGCAACAGAGGGCGACTTTGAGTCTCTATCGACAGCGAGCAGTCTCTATAGCGGCGAACTCCTCGAAGGTATATCTATTCGCGACACCGCCTGCCAGGAATGGCTCGACAGCGAGCGCGTACGTTTCAAACGCCAGTTTATCGAAATTCTGGCAAACCTCGGCGAAACTCAGCTGATCAGCCACGATTTTGCTAACGCGATTAAAACCACCGAACGGCTGGTCGAACAGGATCCCCTGGGAGAATCAGGGTGGCGCTTGTTAATGCGCAGCTACCAGGGACATAGTGACCGCAGCCATGCGCTGATGGCCTTTAGGCGTTGCAGCGAAGTCTTACAAAAGGAGCTTGGGGTCGAGCCGGAAGCGGAAACCAGTGAATTATGTCTTCAAATAAAGCAGGGCAAACCAGAAGTTGATAAACCTGATCATAATATCGTGGAGAAACCCGTTGAAATACCGCAAGAACCAGTACCTGAGACAAAGGCTCAGGAACATAGTATTGCAGTTTTGCCATTCGATAATCTTTCGGGAGACCCTGATCAGGAATATTTCAGCGATGGCATAACCGAAAGCATTATCCTGCATTTGTCGCGCTTTCCCGATCTGAAAGTTAAATCAAGAAACTCCAGCTTCGCTTTCAAACAGCAAATCAAGAGCCTGGGTGAAATATCCAATGAACTGGAAGTCGATTATATTGTTGAAGGTAGCATTCGAAAGTCGAATCAACGTATTCGCATCACGGTGCAGCTGATAGAAGCGGCAAATGGTAACCAGGTCTGGGGAAAGCGCTACGACTCAGAAATAGAAGA
>JAAENK010000303.1 GCA_024224415.1 Gammaproteobacteria bacterium
ATGTTAGAAAAATTTACATAATTTGTAAATTAATTAAAATACCGTCTAATTTGGTTGGATAGTATAGTGTACGATATTAATCGACAAGTATTTTTGAGGAGGTGATTGTACTAAATACTGAGAGTGTTATATTTCCCTGCTGGTGCATTTTGCAGAGTTATTTACCAGCAATAATAAGCAAAGCCAGTTAATAAAAAAGCAAATTATTTAAAACCTTGGAGAGATAAAATGAAACTTTTAAGTACCTTCGCTGCGGCATCATTGGTAGCGACGACATTTACTATTGGCACAGCGCAGGCGGCTGAATTTATTACAATCGGTACAGGTGGTGTTACCGGGGTATATTACCCAACTGGCGGCGCAATTTGTCGTCTTGTGAACAAAGGGCGTAAAGAACACGGTGTGCGTTGTTCGGTCGAATCTACAGGTGGTTCTGTATATAACATCAACACTATTCGTGGTGGCGAGCTGGACATGGGTGTAGCTCAATCTGATTGGCAGTTCCATGCATATAACGGTTCTGGTAAGCAGGCATTTATTGATGCCGGACCATACAAAGAGTTACGTGCCGTATTCTCGGTGCATCCCGAGCCTATCAGTATTGTTGCACGCAAGGATGCCAACATTAAGCATATTAGCGATCTTGTAGGTAAGCGCGTCAATATAGGTAATGCAGGTTCAGGTACAGAAGCTACCTGGAATGTGGTCTGGAATGCTATGGGTCACACTAACAAAGACCTGAAACTGGCCGCTCAAATGAAGTCATCAGAAACACCTGGTGCTCTGTGCGATAACAAAATTGACGCGTTCTTCTGGTTGGTTGGTAACCCTGCTGCTTTGAACAAAGAAGCCACCACAACCTGTGAAGCTAATTTTGTAGCAGTTGATGGTCCTGCAGTAGACAAGCTGGTAGGCGAGTTTCCATTTTATGGCACAACGGTAATTCCTGGCGGCATGTATCGTGGCAACCCAGATGATGTTCCTACATTTGGTGTACTGGCTTCTTTCGTGTCATCCACTGCAACATCTGCTGATACCATTTATGCGGTTGTGAAAGGTGTATTCGATAACTTTGCAGATTTTAAGAAGCTTCACCCGGCATTTGGTCACCTGACGGAAAAGGACATGATTAGTAAAGGTAATTCGGCGCCACTGCATGAAGGTGCAATCCGCTACTACAAAGAACGCGGCTGGATGTAAGATAAGCTAATAACCGGGGGACTTGAATTGCAGTCCCCCTTTTTTTTAGCAGAACAAACTGGGTTGCGTGGGTAACCTTCACCTGATTTAACAATAAAAACAATACTGACTTGAGGAGAGGCCGTAATGGTCGAACAAACCGAGAAATCTGGAGCCACTGAAGCCGAACTTGAGGCAATGATCGCCGCCACCGATACTGGTGCCAGAAGTCCCGCTGGTAATGTGGGCAAGCTATTGCTAGTTACAGCCTTTTGCTGGTCTTTTTTTCAACTCTGGATTGCATCACCCTTACCTTATCTGGATATATTTTCTTCCTGGTTGCCGGTATTGAACAATACTGATACCAGGTCGATACACCTGGCTTTTGCGGTTTCGCTGGCCTTCATGGCGTATCCGGCATTAAAAAGTTCACCACGAGACAGAATTCCCATACAGGACTGGATTCTGGCCGGTGCCGGTGTCGCGGTGACTATGTATCTGTCGATTTTCGCCATCGAACTGGGTGAACGCCCAGGTTTGCCTACTACCACTGACCTGGTTGTGGCGGGTATTGGCATCGTTCTTGTGCTCGAAGCGGCACGGCGTGCGCTTGGCCCACCATTAATGGTTATTGCTTCGATTTTTCTCTGTTATGTTTTTTTTGGGCATTTAGGCCCCGATATTATTGCCTGGAAGGGTGCTTCCTTCGGCAAGGCGATGTCGCATATGTGGTTGACTCAGGAAGGTGTTTTTGGTGTAGCACTGGGTGTTTCCACATCTATGGTATTTCTCTTCGTATTATTCGGCTCGATGTTGGAAAAGGCGGGTGCGGGTAATTATTTCATCTGGGTAGCTTTCTCCCTGCTTGGGCATATGCGCGGCGGACCCGCGAAGGCAGCAGTAGTTTCTTCTGCGTTGACTGGTCTGGTTTCCGGTTCTTCGATAGCGAATGTTGTTACCACAGGCACCTTTACCATCCCCCTGATGAAACGGGTTGGATTCCCTGCGGAAAAAGCTGGTGCGGTAGAAGTGGCATCTTCAACCAACGGCCAGTTAACTCCTCCGGTAATGGGCGCCGCGGCATTCCTGATGATCGAGTTTGTCGGTATCTCCTATATCGAAGTTATCAAGCATGCCTTTTTACCGGCAATTATTGCCTATATCGCTCTGGTTTATATCGTACATCTCGAAGCTTCCAAAGCAGGATTGGAGGGGCTGAAAAAAGTTCAGCAAACTACCTTCCTGCGTAGTTTGTTTGTTTACGCTACGGTGGTTGTTGGCATTATTGTGACTTCGGGTATTTGTTACTACGGATTCGGCTGGCTCAAAGGTGTTGGTGGTGAATATACCTTCTGGATTTCTTCGCTGATCGTGATGATTGCCTACGTGATTCTGGTTAAATACTCAACCAAATTTCCAGAACTGGGACGTAGCGATACCATCACAGAATTACCTGTACCAGGCCCAATAGTCAAAGCAGGATTGTATTATCTGTTGCCGGTACTGGTGTTAATCTGGTGTCTGACTGTCGAACGTCTGTCACCAGGATTATCGGCTTTTTATGCATCAGTTTTTATGGCTATAGTGTTGTTAACACATAAACCGCTGAAGGCGATGTTTCGCGGTGAAACCAACTTCACAGTCTATTTCCAGGAGTGCCGTAGCGACTTCATCGACGGCATGGTGGCCGGTGCACGGAATATGATTGGTATTGGTGTTGCAACTGCCTGTGCCGGAATTATCCTGGGTACAGTGACTCTGACCGGTATTGGCCTGGTGCTGGCCGAATTTGTTGAATTCATTTCTGCCGGCAATTTAATTTTAATGCTGGTGTTTACCGCCGCCATCAGTCTGGTGCTAGGTATGGGCTTACCCACCACGGCGAATTACATCGTGGTTTCTTCGTTGATGGCGCCGGTTATCGTCTCGGTTGGCGCTAGCAATGGTTTGATCGTACCTTTGATAGCGGTGCATTTGTTCGTGTTCTATTTCGGCATTCTGGCCGACGATACCCCGCCAGTCGGGCTGGCGGCCTATGCGGCTGCAGCGATATCGGGTGGTGATCCGATAAAAACCGGCGTGCAGGGTTTTGTATACGATATCCGCACAGGCATACTGCCATTTATGTTTATCTTCAATACCGAGTTATTGATGATAGGTATATCTGGACCGATTCACCTGATTAGTGTGATTGTGTCGGCAACCGTCGCGATGCTGCTGTTTGCCGCCGCGACGCAAGGCTTCTTTTTGACCCACAACAAACGATGGGAAACCATTGCCTTGCTACTCATTACCTTTACTTTGTTCCGACCAGGATTTTTTATGGATATGATTTACGATCCGTTGATTAAGGTAGAAGCGGATAAAATCTATCAAGTCGCCGAGCAACAACCAGATAATGGCCTGTTGCGGGTTCACGTTGTCGGTGAAACCCTCGAAGGAGATGAAGTCGATAAGGTGGTTATGTTGCCGGTGGGCAGTCCCGGTGCAGGCGAAGACAGGTTAAGAGATGCGGCAGGTCTGGAACTGCGTCAGGAAGATGGCAAAATCTTTGTCGATAATATTGTGTTTGGTAGTGCGGCGAATAAGCAGGGGATAGATTTCGACTGGGAAATCGCCGATGTGCAGCAAAAAGCGGATACACCGGATAAGCGGTGGTTTTATATACCGGCCATATTATTGTTGATTTCGGTCTGGAAAGCCCAGGCTCGTCGGCGAGATGATGGTATAGATTCAGCAGAAGGGGCCAGCCATGCATAAAAATATCCTTTTCCCGGTAGACTTAGAGCACACAGCCGAAGCCAAAAAGGCACTTGAGGTAGCCATTGAGGAAGCCCGGCGGTCAAATGCAAAATTGACTGTGATGACCGTTGCCCCCGGTTTTGGAATGCCAATAGTGGCGACTTTTTTTGATGAGCAGACAGTCAAGAAAGCATTGAAAGAAGTTGCACGGCATTTGAGGAAATATATGGATGACAATATTCCGGACGATATCAAAACCAGTGCTATCGTCATGGAAGGTAATCCTGCGGAATTGATTTTAAAGCAAGCCAACAAGACAAAAGTCGATTTGATCATCATTGCCTCGCATAATAGCCAGATAGAAAATCTCCTGCTGGGGTCATGCGCAGCTAAAGTGGTCAGGCATTCAAAGTGTACTGTGACGGTAGTTAAATAACTATCGAATGACCCCGCTAGTCATCGGGCTGGTTCTGCTCGCGGCATTATTGCACGCGAGCTGGAACGCGATGGCAAAATCCGGCGGCACACCGGAATACAGCATTGCTTCGTACCAGCTGGTCGGGGCTGTCGTGTGTTTGCCCCTGGTGTTTTTCGTCCCAGCACCTTTGCCGGAAAGCTGGCCGATGATTATTGCTTCGGTAATCTGGCATAACCTTTACTACTTCACGCTGGCGATGTCCTATCGCACCGGTGACCTGTCGCAAATGTATCCATTGTTTCGTGGCCTTGCTCCGGTGCTGGTGGCTTTGGGTGCAGCATTATTTGCAGAGGAATGGTTGTCTCCCGGATCGTTGGCAGGCATCGGTTTGATAAGTTTCGGACTCACCAGTTTGACTTTATTTGGTGGGAAACTTGGCAGAATATCGCCGCTGGCCTTGTGCTGGGGTCTGGCTACTTCCGTGCTGATTGCAGTTTATTCCGTGACCGATGGGCTGGGGGTACGCGCTGCGGGGAATAGCTATAGTTACATCTTCTGGCTATTTTTACTTGAGCCCGTACCTA
>JAAENK010000304.1 GCA_024224415.1 Gammaproteobacteria bacterium
AATGTTCCCCACACATAAATCAACCGCCAAACCTGGCAAGGAAATGCAGTTGTTACAAAAGCTTACCAACAACCTTGATATTGAAGCCTGCTTTGAGCTGGCTTTACTAAAAGCAGACAATCGAGTAGTGGTAAAAAGACCAGCGAAGTCAAGGCCATTTGCCAGCAGACCTGCCGACCTGACTTACCGGGAAAAAACCATCCGCTTCGATGTTTACCTGACTGCAGGTCGCAGCTAGTCTCGAAAGTTATTAAATTGCAACGGGATACCAAGGTTAGCTTCGCGCAATAATTGCATCACCTGTTGCAGATCGTCTCGTTTCTTCCCGGTTACCCTGACCTGCTCGCCCTGGATTGCAGCCTGGACTTTCAATTTAGTGTCCTTGAGTTGCTTCACCGCTTTGCGTGCGACATCCTTGTCCAGGCCTTCACGAACCAATACACCCTGGCGAGCGCGTTTATTCATTTCGATAATATCGGCAAATTCCAGACAGCCAACATCGATACTGCGCTTCGAAAGTTTTTCATTGAGTATCGGCGTCATCTGCTTGATTTGAAATTCGGACTCAGCCTCCAGTGTCAACTGATTACCGGACAGTTCGATTTTGGCATTCGAACCTTTAAAATCGTACCTTGCGCCAATTTCTCGATTGGCCTGGTCGATGGCGTTGGCAAGTTCGTGGTGGTCTACTTCGGATACTGCATCAAATGAAGGCATGGCTGGCACCTGGGTTTTCAGATTGTTGGCAAAATTAAAATCGGGTGTTAACGGGTGCCTCAAGATGGACTGGCTCTTCCGCCTGCTCCGAACAATAAAGGCTGAGTTGTGTAAAAAGATTGCGTTGGCGTTCACCATCCAGACACCAGAGTTGTTCGTCTTCATCGTAATCGAAATGAAATCCACCCGAACGCGCTGCAACCCAGATCTGGCTTAGTGGTGTCTGCCTGTTAATGATGATCTGACTATCGTTGGCAAATTCCAGGGTGAGGATATCGCCGGCAGTATCGTAGTCGATATCAGCACCCGATACTTCGATAGCTTCCTCGATTTCTATCAGTAGTTTTTCCGCGAGCCGGCTAAATTTTGATTCTTCCAAAATCTTATTCCTCTACAAAATTGAGTGATGTATCAGTCACTTGTTAACTGTCAAGATAAAGCTGTTTACCATCCACCAGGTAAATCCAGCCCTTGGCGATGCGATAGATTAACCATATTGTGGCGAACCCAAGCACGACATAGCCAATTATTATCGGTGTAGTCAGACTACCCAGAACAATCCACAGTAAACCGTACCAGAATGTATTCTTTTGCCAGACAAAGTGAGAGTGTAGCCACGACCCCTGGACATCGTCGTCCTTGATATAATTAACAATAAGGCCAACAACGGCAGTGATCAGCGTAAGGAATGATAATGCCTGAAGTATATACACAGCGTAAGTGTATTTTCTAAGATCAGCATCAACGTCATGAGTATTCATATTATATATTTTACCCAAGTAAGGCCTGAAAGGCGATTTGATCCAGAATCGGTACACCCAGAGTTGCGGCCTTGCTGACTTTGGAGCCGGGTTTCTCCCCTGCAATTACCGCTGTGGTTTTAGCAGAAACACTACTGCTCACCCTGGCGCCCCTCGCCTTGAGTAATGCAGCGGCTTCGTCACGGCCTAAACCCTCAAGCATTCCAGTAATAACATAGGTATTTCCCACAAGCGATAGCTCGCTATTGTTGCGCTTATCTTCAATACTGGGCCAGTGAATCCCCTGCCCAATTAATCCACCGACGATCTCTCTGTTTTCCGGCTGCTGAAAAAACAGGCGTACATTTTCGGCAACTACCGGGCCGACATCATCAACCGCTTGCAGGTGATCAATTTCGGCTTCCTGTAACGACTCGATTGACTTGAAGTGATTGGCCAGCGATTCCGCCGTGGTTTCACCCACTTCACGAATACCTAGTGCATAGATAAAACGGGCCAGCGTAGTTTGTTTGCTTTTTTCCAGCGCATCGATCAGGTTTTGTGCGGATTTTTCAGCCATGCGATCCAGTGCCGCGAGTTCTACCATTTCCAGATGATACAAGTCACCAATCGAATCAATCATTTTCTGTTCCACCATTTGCTCGACCAGCTTGTCGCCAAGTCCCTCGACATCCATGGCTTTACGCGATGCGAAGTGCTTGATGGCTTCCTTGCGTTGCGCGGCGCATACCAATCCACCAGTACAGCGATACGCCGCCTGCCCTTCCTGTTGGGTCACAGAAGAATCGCAGACCGGACAGCGCCGGGGCATTTCTGGCAAAGCTGAATCCTGCACACGTTTATCAACGACCGTAGAAACCACTTCGGGTATTACATCCCCGGCACGTCGTACAATAACCATATCACCTATACGGATATCCTTACGTTGGATTTCATCCATGTTATGCAGTGTGGCGTTGCTCACCATAACACCACCTACCGCCACGGGTTCAAGTCGGGCGACGGGTGTCAGCGTGCCGGTGCGACCGACCTGAAAATCAACATCAAGCAATTTGGTCATCACCTCCTGTGCTGGAAATTTATAGGCGATAGCCCAACGCGGCGCGCGCGAGACCGTGCCTGCAATGGCCTGTTGCTGCAAATTATCAAGCTTGAAAACCACACCATCGATTTCGAAAGCGAGTTCGTCACGCTTTTGCAGAATTGCTCGATAATAATCAATACAGGCATCGATACCCGAAACTCGCTCAATATATGGGCTAATCGGAAAGCCAAGCGATTGTAAAAACATCATTCTGTCGTAATGACTATCGTCTAAGTAGTCTCCCTCGATAACGCCGATGCCATAGCTGCAGAATGTAAGCGGCCGTTTCGCGGTGATTCGCGAATCGAGTAGTCGCAGACTACCTGCTGCTGCATTTCTGGGATTAGCAAATTCCTTCCCACCATTTTCGAGTTGCCGTTCATTCAATGCCCTGAACCCAGCGTGATCCATATAAACCTCACCACGCACTTCTATACGGGCGGGAATACGCTCGGTCTGCAAACGCAGGGGAATCGAGCCCAACGTGCGTGCATTGGCCGTAATGTTTTCACCATTTTTACCATCGCCACGCGTCGCCGCCTGTATCAACAGGCCCTGCTCGTACAACAGGCTCACAGCGAGACCGTCGAGCTTGGGCTCGGCGGTATAGGGCAGCGATGTACTTTCCTTCGACAGTTTATCGTTCAGACGTTTCTCAAATGCCATCATCTCCGCTTCATCAAAAGCATTATCAAGAGAAAGCATCGGCATTTCGTGTCGTACCGATTCAAAATGCGTGGCCGGTGCAGCACCGACACGTTGCGTGGGTGAATCACTGGAAACCTGTTCAGGATACTGTGTTTCGAGTCGCTGCAACCGCCTCAATAGCTGGTCGTAGGCCTGATCGGTTATCTGTGGATCATCGAGCACATAATAGCGACAATTATGCCGATTGATTTCATCTCGCAGCATTTTGCAGTCTGCTCGGATATTCTCGGGGATATTCTCGGGGACGGGCATGTTTTTCAGGGAGATAACTTATTTCTAATCTCGGTAACATCACTAATGGTCAGTAACTGTTGATTCGACCGATAAACCTTGATGTTTAAGAGCCGAACCAGCTCGTCAACTTTTTTCAGCATAATCTCGTAGTTTTTATACGGGTCATTACAGATTTCGATGTCAAAAAAACAATTCAGTCCTAACGTGGTGAATTCAGGCAGTTCAGAATCGGAGAAGTGGCCCGGTTCGGACAGACTTGAGAAACGAATACATAATTCCTCCTCATCGTATTCCAGTAAACCCTCAGCGTTGATAACAAGCCCGGCGTGTCGGCAGGCGGAGCTGAGTTCTTCACCGGTAATCAGACGTTGATCGGTATGCATCAGTAGATGACTGATCATGCTGTCGGCTTCGATTTCGGTGATGGCATCCGCAACGAATAAATCAACGACCTGAGCTTCGGGTTCCAAATTTGCTTCGAGTGCCGGATGAATACGGATCGACTCATGCTCAGCAGCACTGGCATCATCACTGATAATCGAGCCCAGGTTATCCAGTTCCTGACGCAATTGCTCGTCTTCGATAAAAGCCGAATCTATTTCTTCGCGGGCAAAAGTATCTCGTGCTGCACGTTTGCGTAAGCGGCTTTGCTGAACACCGTATAAATAAATACCCACCAGCAACACTACGCCGATTATCGCCAATGCCCATCGTAATGCGGTGGCATCCACTGGCTCAGGCCTCGGTCATCTCAACCGCTTCGCCGACATCAACCGACACCAAGCGGGAAACACCGGGTTCATGCATGGTGACACCGTTGAGACTCTGTGCCATTTCCATAGTAATTTTATTGTGTGTGATCATAATAAACTGAACCTGCTCAGACATTTCATCGACCATTGCGCAAAAGCGTCCGACGTTGGCATCGTCAAGTGGTGCATCAACTTCGTCAAGCATGCAAAACGGCGAAGGATTAAGCTCAAATATCGCAAATATCAACGCTACCGCTGTGAGCGCTTTTTCACCGCCGGAAAGCAACTGCAAATTGGTAATACGTTTTCCCGGTGGCCGCGCCATAATAATAACACCGGTATTGAGTAAATCATCCTCGGTTAACTCCAGACGAGCTTCGCCACCCCCGAATAATTTTGGGAACCGCTCGCTAACGCGATTATTGACATGGTCGAAGGTTTCCTTAAAACGTTCGCGAGTTTCTTTGTCAATCTTACGAATCGCAGATTCCAGCGTCGACAACGCCGAAACCAGGTCTTCATGTTGTGCATCAAGATATTGTTTACGCTCGAGCTGTTCCTTGTATTCATCGATGGCGGCGAGGTTGATCGGCCCTAAGCGTTCGATACGCCGGTTTAGTGCTTCGAGCCGATTTTGCCATTCGATAAGCCCTGCATTATCGTCTAACTCGTCGGTTAATTGCTGAATCTCAAACCCGGTCTTGTGTAATTGTTCTTCTACAGTTTTACAACGGATTTTCAACTCCTGGCACTGCATGCGCTGAGTTTCCAGGCGATTACGGATTTCCTCACTTTGTTGCTGGAGCTTACTGCGCTCAACCTCTAACTGGCGTTGTTTATTGTCGAGCTGGGTAACATTTTCCTGAGAAACATTGAGCGCCTGTTGCTTCTCATTGCGAGCTTCGAGCAAGCCTTGCAAGCTAAGCTGTAAGCCCTCCAGAGGTTGGTCTGCATCATCAATTGCCGCACCCAGAGTCTGTATACGCTGATCAAATTGCTGGTTTTGCTGCTGCATACGCTCGATATTGGATTGTGTCGCCCGATGTTCGGACTCCTGTACCTGTAATTGCATCTGCAACTGGTGATTCTGATCGCGCTGTTGCTTCAAATGATCACGACTTCCTGTGAGCCTTCCCTGCAGGTGTACCTTTCGCGCCTGCAAACTTGACTCCTGCTCGGCCATTTGCTCGATTTGCGCCAGCATCTCGTTACGCTTGGCGCTATTGGTTTGCAACTCCAGACTATGTTTGTTTTGTAGTTCGTCGAGTTCCTTAAGCTCGGTTTGTATCTGCTGATACCGATTACTGACCTGCTCGACCCGACCCTTACGTTGCGTAAGCTGGTTCTGAATGTCCGAAGATTGCTGGTGAAGCTGAGCTAGAACACGCTGATCTTCATCGCGCTGCTGTTCAGCATGTTGCAGACGCTGGCGATCACCGTCGGCGCGTGATTTGAGCGCGAGGGCTGACTGGGTAATCTCATCTAGTTGTTGTCGAATTTGTTTGATTTCCTTTTCACGCTCCAGCATTCCACTGCGCTGGTCTTCCTCACCGAGCTGCAACACCCAGTTAGGCCCGACCCACAGACCATCGTTGGTTACCAGGCTTTCTCCAGCCTTGAGTTGAATCTTGCGTAATGCCAGCTCCTGTAAATCCTTGCACAGGTAGATCCCGGCCAGCAAGCCAGATAAATCGACATCGCAATCGACACGGTCGATGAGCCGTGGCCAGTCGCGCTCAGATTCAGACTGCGCGGTGCGCTGGTGGTCGAAAATGGCGATACTGTGGCTTTCGAGCAAATCATCTGGAATCGGTCGACCAGGTTCGACGCAATAAGCGCTCAGAAAAGGGCCAAGCACCACTTCGACAGCTTTCTCGGCCTGATTTCGAACTTTAAGTATTTCCGCTAAACGCTTGCCCGAGTCGATTTGATGCCGCGCCAACCAGTTGCGCACATCGTCACTGGTTTCAGCCAGTACGTGCTGCTGCAGGGCTTCCAGCGAACTCAACCGTCCACGCAGGCTTTGTACCTGATTACGTTTTTCATCGAGCTGACTAGATTGCTGTTCGATGGATTGCCGCAAGGTCTGGATTTCTTCAGATTTACCCTGTAACTGAGCCAACGTGGCGGCATGCTCCTGGGTTTTTGCTTCAACGCTCTGTTCAAGTTCGATGATTTCACGATTAAAAGCGGTGGTATCCAGCGTTTGCAACTCTTCATGCAAGCGATTGCTACGTTTTTGAGATTGCTGCACCTGGCGCTCGATATGTTCGATACCACGATTTTCAATTTGCGCGGATTCATGTACCTGATGAAATTCACGCCGAAAAGCATCCCATTGGTCCTGCCACGTAGTCATCTCCTGCTCCACCTGGGCGAGGCTGTCTTCGTGGCCTTTCAGGTTTTCGATACTGGTTTCGAGTTTGGGTTTTAGCCCACCGATTTCGAGATTTAGCCTTTCCAGTTTCTGGCTATCGCTATCGAGCATACGCTGCGAATCTTTCAGCGATTGCTGGATATTTTCCAGCTCCTGACGGTTGTGTTGACGCAGGTTCCTCTGGTGCTCGATTGATTGTTCCTTGCCGGAAATATCCGATCCCAACTGATAATACTGACTTTGGATTTCATTGTGCTGGTCGGTAGCGGTCACCAGTTGCTGTCGACATTCCTCGATATGCTTTTCGACCTTACGGAATTCGGCAACGCCTTCCTGCATCGAGTTTTCGACACCGGCGAGCTTTCGCTTCTGCGTCTCGATATCGGTATCAAAGGCCATTTTCTGCAACAGCAGGCTCTCTGCCTCGAGTTTGCGCTGTTCCTGCTTGAGCTGCTTGAACTTTTCCGCAGTTTTCGATTGGCGGTCGAGACGCGACAATTGTTTATCGATCTCTTCGATCAAATCGTTGAGACGATCGAGGTTTTCACGCGTATGGCGTATACGGGTCTCGGTTTCGCGGCGTCTTTCCTTATATTTAGATATTCCCGCGGCCTCTTCCAGATAAACCCGCAATTCCTCAGGTTTGGCGTCTATCACGCGACTCACCATGCCCTGTTCAATAATCGAGTAGCTACGCGGGCCGAGGCCGGTGCCGAGGAAAATATCGGCTATGTCGCGTCGTCTGCATCGTGCATTGTTGAGGAAATACTTCGATTGACCGGCACGTGTGGCGATACGTTTCACCGAAATTTCATTATATTTGGCGTATTCACCGGTGACTCGACCGTCCGAGTTGTCAAAAATCAGCTCTACTGAGGCCTGGCCTACCGGTTTGCGCCCGGACGAACCGCTAAAAATAACGTCTTCCATCGATTCACCGCGTAAATGCCTGGCGGAGGACTCCCCCATCACCCAACGCACTGCATCGATGACATTCGATTTGCCACAGCCATTGGGGCCGACGATTCCGGTGATACTGGCTGGAAATGCTATTTTTGTGGGATCCACAAAGGACTTAAAACCAGCAATCTTGATTTGGCTCAAACGCATATGACAGGGCGTAAAATCAGTTAATGTTTTTGGGGTTAATATTTTGGCTGCCAGAGTATATCATCTGATTTCCGGGGCAACAGTAGCTAGTGGAAATTATTTGTCGTGTCTACCACAGACTTAAGACTTATATCACACTAGATAGATGGTTTATCCGTTTTGGTGGATACACTTTTACCCTGGAACCGCTAAAATCGTACGATGATGCTAAAAATCAATCATTTCTCTGGATTGCTTACCTTTACTATTTTGTGTTTTTGTGGCATTGCCGTGGTGGCCGATGAGTCATTACCAGAGGTTGAAATTATCGAGGTTGAAGATTTTTCCCAACTGGCCGAGCAAGCCAGGGTGCAGCAAAAATTGATCATGCTCGAAGTTTCAGCCACCTACTGCAGTTATTGCCTGAAACTCGAAGAGGAAATCATCAAACCGATGTTGCGCAGCGGTGACTATGACGCCAGGGTGCTAATTCGAAAATTCGATATCGATGGTTTTTCAGAATCCAGAGACTTCAGTGGCTCCCCCATAACCAGCGCCGGTTTGGCGCAACGATGGGGCATTAAGGTCACGCCCACAATAATTTTTCTCAATGGTCAAAATCAGGAAGTCAGCGAACGTATACTTGGTGTAAACTCACTCGATTATTTTGGCGGCTTTGTCGATAATGCCATCGACCTGGGCCTTGCCGCTATTCGTTAACACAGAAGTGAGAACCATGCATGACCACCAAGCCTTCCATAGAGCTAGATACCTTTGATAATCCACAGCCAGATCGCGACTACACAATCCGCATCGACACACCCGAATTCACCTGTTTATGCCCAATGACCGGGCAACCTGATTTTGCCACGATAAAAATTGAATATATCCCCGACGGGCTCTGTCTGGAACTAAAGGCATTGAAGATATACTTCTGGTCATATCGTGACGAAGGCGCATTTCACGAAGCGGTTACCAACAAAATGCTCTCAGATCTGGTGGGAGCGATTGAACCCCGATTCATGCGTGTGAGCGCCGATTTCAACGTGCGTGGCGGTGTGTATACCCAGGTAGTTGCAGAACATCGCGCCGATAACTGGGTGGCAGCAGAGCCTGTAGATTTACCCGAATAAGCGAGGCAAAGGCGCAATGATTAACGATATTATGGGAGGTAGCTATATGTTTGCACGTGGTTTCAAGCTGGCGCGCGAACCCGGCATACGACGCTACGTGATCGTACCGCTATTGATAAATATCGTCCTTTTTGGCGGCTTGATCTGGTTTGGTTATTCATGGTTTGACCCGTTGGTAGAACAAGCAATGGAATGGGTACCCGACTTCCTCAATTTTCTGCGCTGGATCATCTGGGTGTTTATCGTTTTGATGACCGCCATTATCGTATTCTTCGCCTTCACACCGATAGCCAACATTGTCGCAGCACCTTTTAACGCCTTAATGTCAGAGAAGATCGAAGAAATGCTCACCGGTAAGGACATCAATTCCGACCTGAGCTTCATGGCGCTGGCGGTCAGCAGTATCGGTTCGCAATTACGCAAACTCGTTTACATAGCGCTTTGGAGTATTGGATTAGTTTTAATCACTATGATTCCTGTGATCAATATTATCTCCCCGATTTTATGGGTGATCTTCGGTTCCTGGTTGCTATCGCTGGAATACCTGGACTATCCGATGGGTAATCATGACATTACGTTTAGTCGCCAGAAACAGATCCTCGCCCAACGCCGGGGTTTGTCTCTTGGATTCGGCGGCATGGTGATGATGTTAACCAGTATCCCAATCGTTAACTTTTTTGTGATGCCAATCGCCGTGGCGGGCGCTACTGCGATGTGGGTCGAAAAGTTGCAGGGTTAGCTGACGAAGGACAACCTTTGCCAGAACCAGATTATGCCGACCAGGGCAATCAAGGCCGATGCTGGAATAACTATCCACTGTCGATAACCCGCCCATTGTCGACACCAGACACCGACGCCAAACCAGGCGGCTAGCAAAATGGCGATCTGACCGGCTTCGACTCCAAGGTTAAAACCAAGCAAGGCGAGTAGGTAACCATCGTTGGGCAAGCCAAACTCGAGCAGCATGGCCGCGAAGCCAAGACCATGTAATAAACCAAATCCGAACACCACCCAGAGACGTGTTTTACTCAGGCTTTCATGCCAGATATTTTCGATTGCAATATAAGCAATCGACAATGCAATTAGCGGTTCAATAATCGATGCGGGCAATTCCAGCAGACCCAGCGTTGACAGGCTCAGGGTGATGGAATGCGCCAGGGTAAACATGGTCGCCTGCCAAATCAGGGGCTTCAACCGACGACTCATAAAAAATAAGCCGAGGATGAATAAAATGTGGTCCATACCCAGGGGCAGGATATGTAAGAAACCAGCCTCAACATAAGTTCTTAATACCGATATCCAACTACTCTGGCCGAGAAATCCTTTTATCGGAAAAGGCTCCGAGACACGATCTTGCCGAATCCACTGATAATCCGACCAATGCCAATACTGCCTGGCTTCATCGCTTAGTTTGACCCTGGCCGCATGGTCACCAAATTTTGCCGGGTAGTACCATTGCAAGTAATTTGCATCATTTACCAGGGAGCCACTGAGTATAATCGTGCTGGTTCTAGGTACTTTGGTGTAACCTGGTTCAGGAATGTCGATAGAGTGAATCGCGAGCTTAAGCCTTTGTTTATCGGCAGTCAGTCTTACTGCGTCGACAAATTGCTGCTCAAATGTCCGGAACGACAATGTGAGTTGCGCTGCTGACTGCTGGCGGTAAATATCGTATTGTTCGGCGCCCGGAGCATCCTGAGTGTTCTTATATCGGCCATTGATACCGGTTAACAATGCCTCCAGACTGGTGCGTACTTCAATTCTGATGCTGCCATCAGCAAACAGATTGATTTCAGTCAGCGCCGGTTTCACCACATCTGCAGAGGATGAAAACGGCATCACCATGCCAGTCAGCGACAGCATCAGATAGAGATAGGCTGTTAACCCAAACGGCATATGTAGCAGATTGCAGCGAGCAGTATAATGGCGCAAATAAGAAAACCTCGAGCAGGGCTGATTTATGACTGATTTTAAACGACGCAATTTTATCAAAATACTTGGCGCTGGAACCGCAGTTTCAAATTTACCGGCATGTTTCTCCAAATCCGCTCAGGCTGCGGCCAGGCCTGCAGACTTTTACAAGGTTGAAATGCAGGGCAATGCCCGGATACTGCATATTACCGATGTTCATGGTCAATTGAACCCGGTTTATTTCAGGGAACCAAATGTCAACCTGGGCATCGCCGAAGCCTATGGTCGTCCACCACACCTGGTTGGAAATAAACTGCTCGCAGATATGGGCCTAAGCAAAAACAGCCCCGAATCTTATGCCTATACTTATTTAAATTTTGAAGAAGACGCCAAACAATACGGACGCACCGGTGGCTTTGCTCAGATTAAAACCCTGCTCGATCAGTTACGCGAATCGGCGGGCGGCAAACAAAACACCATTACCCTCGATGGCGGTGATCTGTGGCAAGGTTCGGGCACTTCCTTGTGGACCCGAGGAGTCGACATGGTCGAAGCATCTAATATCCTCGGCATCGACGTCATGGTCGGGCATTGGGAATTCACTTACCGCGAAGACGAAGTATTGAGCAATGTTGCTTTATTCAAAGGCGATTTTATCGGTCAGAATGTACGTGTTAAAGAAGACGCCCTGTTTGGTGACGATTACTATGCCATGGTCGAAAAGTTTGATGGCCGTGGTTTATACGATGAAGATTCCGGCCATGCTTTCCAGCCCTATGTAATTCGAGAGTTTGGTGGCGCTAAAATTGCGATTGTCGGCCAGGCATTTCCGAGGACCGCAAATGCTAATCCGCAGGAATTTTTTCCAGACTGGTCATTTGGATTGCGCGAAGACGACATGGGCGAACTGGTTGAGGAAATCCGCTCAAATGAATCACCCGATGCCGTTGTACTATTATCGCATAATGGTATGGACGTTGATATTAAAATGGGTGAACGCGTTGCCGGACTGGACGCCGTGTTTGGTGGACATACTCACGACGGTATGCCTCGCCCAATAAAAGTCAAAAACGCCGGTGGTGGTGAATGCTGGGTAACCAACGCCGGTTCCAACGGCAAGTATGTTGGCGTCATGGATATGGATATCACCGAGAAAGGCATCAAGGCCATGAACTATAGCATGTTACCGATAATATCCGACTGGCTCAAACCCGACGCAGAAATGCAGGCATACGTCAAGCAGATGCGTAGTACGGTTTATTCAGACAAGATTATCGAGAGCCGTGCTAGCAAATTTGCTTATAACCCAAAACGCGTGGGTAAAACCTTCGACGCCATACTCAACGAGAAACTGGCTATCGCTGATCGCACGCTTTATCGTCGGGGTAATTTTATGGGTACCTGGGATCAGGTGATCTGTAATGCCTTGCGTCACGAATACGATGCCGACGTGGCGCTATCGCCGGGCGTGCGATGGGGAACCTCCACGCTAGAGGGCGACTGGATAACCATGGAAGATGTGATGACACAAAGCTCGATGACTTATGCCGAAACCTATGTTGCGGAAATGACCGGGCAGGCATTGCTTAATATTCTCGAAGGTGTCGCCGACAATCTGTTCGACCCCGATCCCTATCTCCAGTCTGGCGGGGACATGGTTCGAGTAGGTGGCCTGGATTACACAATTGATCCCAGGCAGAGCTACAGTAAGCGCATCACCCAGGTTACCTTTGATAATGGCGAAACCATTGATCCGGAAATGACTTATAAGGTCACCGGCTGGGCTTCGGTTAACAATACACCCGAGGGCCGGCTGGTATGGGATATTATTCGTGACTATATTCTGGCCAAACGCGATGATGATATGGTTTTACGTTTACCAAAGATTAACCACCCAACATTGATCGGCGTTGCTGATAACCCAGGTATTGCTGATTATCCCGGTAAACTTGTTTCCTGATTCACGATCCGCAACACAACAGGTATAATCATTTCAAATTTCATTCGATTGGCATGCCCATGCGTTTCATCCTGTTGTTGAGCAGTTTCCTGTCACTACTACTTCAGGCTACGACTAGCCTCGCCCTGCCACAGCAATCCCTCGTTCCTGGTGGAATTGCCATGATAAATCTTAATCGCGTTGATAAAACACCTCAGTTTAACTTCAGGGGAAAACCTGTATTGATCAACCAACAGAATGGGCGATACGTAGCCATAGTTGGATTGCCACTTAGCCTAAAGGCTGGTGAGTATTTTATCGAGGGACATTGGGGCAATGAGACTGCGCTGGAGAAAAATTTTTTCAACATTGAAAACAAGGAATATAGCACTCAGCACATAACCATCAAAGACAAGCGCAAAGTCAATCCCTACGCCAAGGATATGGATAGAATTTTAAGGGAAAAAAAACGCAAGGAAAAAGCGCGCAATACTTATGACAAGGCAGTTGTCGATCTTAGTTTTTTACAGCCAGCGACTGGCATCACTACCGGCAGCTTTGGCCGCCGTCGGGTTTTTAACGGCCAGGCCCGGCGACCCCACAGTGGTATGGATATCGCCGCCGATAAAGGTGTACCGGTGATTGCGCCTGCCGATGGTACGGTGATTGAACTAGGTGATTTTTTCTTCAGCGGCAACCTGATTTATATTCATCATGGTCAGGGGCTGGTTACCCTGTTTGCACATCTCAGCAAGATCAACGTAAATATCGGCGAGCGCGTTAGCAAAGGCCAGGTAATTGGTGAAGTTGGTGCAACCGGTCGAGTCACCGGGCCGCATTTACACTGGAGTCTGGGACTAAACGGGACCTGGGTCGATCCCGTATTATTTTTAAACTGACTCGCCGGATCAGAAGGTAAATCGAACGCCTAAATGCAACTCGTCATCGTCAACTTCATATCCGTTCAGGTTTTCGGTTTCGACTTCTAGATGATGCATGCCAATAAATGCTGTGGTCTGTGGTAACACTTCAATTTGAAAACCGAGCACATGGTCTGTTATTCCTTCGGTTTCCATAAAGCTGGTAATTTCTGGCGTCAGATAACTGCGCAGGTAAAGCGCCGTCGGCATCACGCCGGCAAAGGTATACTTAATTTCACCACCAATACCCAGGCCAAAGACTTCATCACCGTTAACATCGAGTCGTCCGACATATGCTTTGACACCAACACCAAAGGTTAAAGGATTTCCACTCGATGCCTGACGTGCCTGTAATAGTTCAGCCTGCATTACAAAATCGTTGTCGTCGTTATAAAACAGACTCAGACCAAGATCGGCGCCACCCCAACCGATTAAACTCGAATCCGAACGGAAAGTAAATTGTGCCGTTTCAGAACTAAGCGCAGCTTCAAAATCGCTTGCCTGCACCTGACCGGCAAGCCCGGTACCGACAATGAGTATAAAAATTAAGCGAAACAGTTTCATAATAAGACTTCACATTAAAAAAATCCACGCAATCATATCACAATGATTTGCATGGAATGCATACTGATTACTGGTTACTTTTTAATAAACAAATATCTGCCTGGCAGCAGATCGCTAGCTGGATGTTGCTTAAATTTCTTGTTGACTAAAAAGTGGCCTTACGTCGGCTCTTTCACTGGTTACTGGAGTTTCCAGCCAGCGTAAAATCGGTGCCCACTGCTCCCGGTCGATTTTATTACGTGATGAACTTAATTCCTGCACACCGATGCCCGTTTCGATTGCCCGTGCATAAAGCTGAGTATCACGCAAACTGGAAATAAAGGGAATATTTAAACTAAAAAGAAAACGTTCTAACGCGTGGTACATAATAGTATTTTTCCGTACCCGATTGGCGATTACGGCCAGACGGATCATGCGCTTACGAGCTTTACCGGTGGTAAGTAATTCCTTGATAAAATGTGCTGTCGCATGAATATCAATTGGCGAAGGTAACACTGGTATTAACACCGAATCATTGTGCTGAAACAAAGAGGTTAATTCGATAATTTCGGCACCGGCGGGCGTATCGATTACCGCAACGTCGGTTTCCGGCGGCACCCGTAACTGCCATGAACGGGTTAAGCGGTGATCTTTATTTTTTGAAGCATCGACACCGTGGATGGTATTTAAGGTTTCTGCACGACGATTGATCCAGGCCAATGATGAACCTTGATTATCGTGATCAAACAAACGCACATTCAAACCTTGCTGTGCGTAATGCGAAGCAATATTCGTAGTGATAGTGGTTTTCCCACAGCCTCCCTTGGCGTTGCTGATTAGTATTCGTTGCAGGCCCATGTAAAAAGTCTAGATGTTATTTAAAAAAATACCAGCTTTCTGTAGAAAAACAGGCTAAAACTAGATAAACATCTCATTTTCTTAGTTTTTTTTTGAATATCTGGATGATTGGCTGCCTCTTTTCCGTGCATAAGGGTTATCACCAGATTTCAATTCAATACGTACCGGTGTACCTTTTAGTTTCAGTTTTTCTATAAAAAAACTCATCAAATAGCGTTTATAGGCATCGGGAAGATGTTCTGTTTTATTGCCGTGTATGACAATAACTGGCGGATTCTTCCCGCCCTGATGTGCGTATCGTAATTTGATACGACGTCGATTATGCATCGGTGGATTATGTTTGAAGACCGCTTCTTCGAGCAGGTCGGTTAAATAGCGCGTATTCAATTCCCTGAAAGCCGAGGAGTAAGCCTGGTCGATCGATTTCATCATTTCCCCGACACCCGTGCCGTGCAGGGCAGATATATAATGTTGCGCAGCAAAACTGGCAAAAACCAGACGGCGTTGCAGGGTTTTACGATTATATTCGCGTTGCTCTGTTTCCAGTCCGTCCCATTTGTTCACGGCGATAACCAGCGCCCGACCACTGTTAAGGGCATAACCCAATAAGGTCAAATCCTGATCGGTTAAACCATCACGTGCATCAATAACCAGTACCACGACATTGGCATGTTCAATCGCCTCCAGTGCCTTAATAACACTGAATTTTTCGATTACTTCGTGCACCTTGCCGCGTTTGCGCACACCAGCGGTATCGATAAGCGTATAAGATTTACCGTGCCGCTCAAAAGGTACCGAAATGGTGTCACGAGTGGTACCCGGTTGATCGAATGCAACTACACGTTCCTGCCCTGCCAGCCGATTTATCAACGTCGATTTACCGACATTAGGCCGTCCTATTACCGCGACCATGGGCCCGGTATCTTCAACGACCTCGGTTTGATTTTCAGGGTAACTTTCGAGCAGCGACTCCAGCACCGGATTAATGCCTTTGCGATGCGCCGCCGAAATTATCTGTAGGTGATTGAATCCGAGAGCGTAGAAATCGGCCTGCGCCTGATCAGGATTAATACCGTCGACCTTGTTAACTACCAACTGGCATGATTTGCCCGATTTCCGTACCAGATCGGCTATCATGCGATCACCACTGGTCAAACCATCCTGAGCATCGACCATAAATAAGACTTCATCGGCTTCTTCCAGCGCAAGTAATGTTTGCCTGGCCATAAGATCGTCAAGATCCTGCTTTTCGCCGCTTAAGCCTCCAGTATCAACCACGATAAATTTACCTTGCCGCCAGTTGCCGACACCATATTGTCGATCTCGGGTTAAACCAGGCGCATCCGTGACTATCGCATCACGACTTTTAGTCAATACATTAAACAGCGTCGACTTACCGACGTTAGGTCGGCCAATTAGCGCAATAACCGGGACCATGGCTTAAGGTCGAGCCAGCGAAGATAACTGCCCATCGCTATCGAATACAAGGACATTATTCCGCCATTGAAGCGGTTGAGAAATATGACCAGAGTTCGAGGGCTTGATGCGTCCTATCAGACTACCATCTGCTTTATCAAACCAGTGCACATATCCCTCGAAATCGGCAACCACGATTTGGCCATCGACAATCTGTGGTGCAGTAATTTTACGAGCGTGTAATACATCCTGTTTCCAGAAAGCACTGCCGGATCGTCGATCAATCGACCACAGATGACTGAGATCACCGCTAATATAAAGCGCATCCGCATCGGCCACGATAGACTGGTAACTGGAAAATTTCCTCGACCATAAAACATTGCCATTCAGCGCCTGGATGGCAGCTAATTTGCCCTGATAAGTGCTGACATAAATAATGCCGTCTTTGAGGGTAAATTGACCATCAATATCAACCAGTCGTTCGATTTCGGTGCGACCAACCGAGTGGCTTACGACAGTCTCCCAGATCATCTGGCCATTTTTATGATCAAAAGCCGCAATTTTCCCATCATCAAATCCGACTATCACGGTATCTTTGAACACCAGTGGTGAGCTGTTACCGGTTAAACTCAAGACCGGGATTCGACGCGATACTGTCCATTGAATGACACCATCTGCTAGTGAAACCGCTGATAACTTGCCTGCCACCGTGCGCACGAATATTAGATCCTGATGCAAGGCGGGTATTGCGCGAATTTCACCTTTGAGTTGAATCGCCCAACGTTTTTCAAGACCCCGGTCCAGTAGCTTAAAGATTACAAGATCACCGTCACCCGAAGTCGCCACGACCACATCCTGATTGCCCACCAGGCCTGTAATTGCAGCAACTCCTGTTTCGAAACGCCATTTTACGCGCCCGTTTTCAAGATTTATGCTCTTCACTACGCCTTCGATATCGATGCTCAACACCTGATCACCGATAACCAACGGTCGCATATCGAAGGATGCACCGCTGGCGACCGCATCAGTATCGGTGGACCAGTCGATCTGCAGATTGACAGCTTGCTTTATTTCAGTCAAAGGCGCCGGTGGTTCGCTGTTATCCTCAGAACTGCAGGCCAGCAGCAGCAGGCTCAGGCCAGCGACAATCAGCGTCTGGATCGGTAGTAACATGGTTTAGCTCGTAACTCCCAAATCATCAAGTTTCTGCTGCAAAAATGTACTATCGGCTGGCCCCGGTGAACTTCTCAACGCTTTACGATAAGCTTCCACTGCTTCGCTAGCTTTACCCTGGGCGGTAAAAATATCACCCTTTAGTTCTTCAACAGCGGCGCTGAATTGCTCTGGAAATTCAATTGCCAGGGTACTCAAAGCCCGTTCTGGCAGGGACATTTGCAACTGAACTGCAGCCAGTCGCTTACGCGCGAGATAGCCTAGCACTTGATTGTCAGCGGTTCCGATAATTTGTTGTAACTGTTCCCCTGCTTTGTCAAAGTCACCATTTTCGACAAAGGTACGTGCAAGAGCAAATCGCGCCATGACAACATATTCGGAGCTTGAAAAATCGGTGATCAGTATTTCTGCCTGACCTGCGGCCTTGTCATTCTTACCCGCCTCAAGAGCTTCCACCATATCACTAAAGTGTGCCGACGCCTGCTCAGCAATCTGGTTTTGATAATCAACCCAATAGCGATAACCAAACAATCCACCGACACCAATGATAACGCCAGCGACCACCGAACGACCGTTTTCCTGCCACCACTTTTTTAGTTTTTCTACCTGTTCTTCATCTGTTTCCATTAATCACCTGATATATGAAAGTTGCTACTCGATGCCCGGAGTTATATTCCGAGCATTTCTGATATTTTCGTACCCGCCTGTAGTTGGGCGATTTCAATTTGTTCGAGTTCTGCACGCAAATGCTTGATTGCCACGGTACCGGCTTCTACTTCCGACTCGCCAAGAATCAATGCCAGTTGAGCTCCAGATCGGTCTGCCCTGCGCATCTGGCTTTTAAAGCTTCCACCCGCGGTCTGAACCTGTAATTTTAATTGTGGCAGTTCATCACGTAATGACTCAGCCAGTTTCTGTGCCACAGGTTGGGTTTTATCACCACGCACTAACAAATAAACATCGCAATCAGCCGTTTTCTGCAAACGACCCTGATCGATAATCATCGATATCAAACGCTCACAACCCATCGCAAATCCGGCTGCGTAATTTGGCTTTCCGCCAAGTTGTTCGATAAGCCCATCGTAGCGACCACCTGCACAGACGGTTCCCTGTGCACCGAGTGTTTCAGTAACCCATTCGAACACAGTATGGCTATAGTAGTCGAGCCCTCGCACCAGCCTCGGTGTAACCTTGTATGAGACCCCGCTATTGTCGAGAATATCCCTCAATATTAAAAAATGTTCGCTCGACTCACTGCTGAGACTCTCACTCAATTTCGGTGCCTGATCGATCAAATCCTGTATGTCTGGATTTTTACTATCAAGTATGCGCAATGGATTGCTTTCAAGACGGCGCTGACTGTCTGCATCGAGCTGATCGTAATGATCATGAAAATATTCCACCAGGGTCTGGCGGAATCGCTGTCGACATTCACTACTGCCCAGTGAGTTTATCTCTAGTTCGATATTCTCAAGTCCAAGCAACTTCCAGAAACGTTTTGCCAGACAGATTAACTCAGCCTCAATGGCTGGCCCGGATATTCCTAAAGCCTCCGCACCCAATTGGTGAAACTGTCTATAACGCCCCTTTTGTGGACGCTCATGGCGAAACATCGGACCGCAGTACCACATCCGATGTTGCTGATCATTTAGCAGACTGTTTTCCAGGCAGGCCCGAACCACGCTAGCAGTATTTTCTGGACGCAGGCTAAGGTTTTCGCCATTACGATCTTCGAAGCTGTACATTTCCTTTTCGACAATATCGGTAACCTCACCGATGCCGCGATGAAACAATGCACTTTTTTCAACAATTGGCGTTCTGATTTGCTGATAGCCATAGGATTCAGCCAGCAGACGATAACTATCTTCGAGTTGATTCCATGCAGGCATGTCTGCTGGCAGAATATCGTGCATTCCGCGAATAACCTGGATTTGCTTTACCACTAGTTATTCCCTATTTTTAACCTGGCTGTATTGTCATCCCTGATGCTACTTGCTATCTCGACTTCTTCACCATTAAACATCACCTCAACACCGTGACCATTACCGAAGAAAGCCGAAAATGGCGCCTGCCCGATAAATGTCAACTGACGATCTGCGCGCAACAAATCGTAGCTCAGCCGGTGCCCGTTGGCGTCTTTGATATCTGCCCAGGTATCGGCGTGAATAATGACTTCGAGTTCATCCGATCCTGTCGCCGCTTTTTGGCTAACCTCATCAAGCGGTTCTTCGCTTGCGGAGACTACTGGTTCGGCTTCAGGTTCAGTCTGGTTGGCAGTGGAAATCCCTGACTCAAGTATTTCGATATCAATTTGCTGTTCCACTTCCTCAACTACCAAAGAGACTTCGACTTCTTCGTTCGATGTTTCGCTGGAGGCAACTATTTCAGGCTCAATCAAAGGATTATCATTTGCAGGTTCGGCAATTTTCACTGCATCCGACTGTTCAACTGCTAGCGAAATGGTATCGTTTCTATTCTGATCTTTGTTCCACCACCATGCCGCAAGCAAACCGCCAAGTACGATAATGACAATATAGGTAGTCCATCTGATACGGGCGTCATCAGAAGAAATCTCCGGTGAAGTATTGCTGGTGCTATTGATCGGAGGATCTTCGTCGGAATAAAAATCCAGATACTGACGAATCACTTCTTCTTCATCGAGTGAAACAATGCGTGCATATGCGCGCAGGTATCCTTTTACAAATATCGGCGCAGTAATATCTTCGAAATTATTTTCTTCAATTGATTCAAGTATGGCCAGGCTGAGGTGCATACGGTTGGCGACATCTTCGACCGACAGACCCATTTCTATTCGAGCGGCCTGCAACCTGTCTCCGGGACCAATTCCACCCGTTCTGGCTTCGTTACTACTTGGAACAGATTCTAAAGGCATCATAACTACTGTATTTTTAACCAAGATTTATACTCGTCTGAGTCAGAAAAATTCGTCTCCAGCTGCTGTGCTAGCTCGTCCACATCTCTATTGCTATCTATTTCGAGTTCGATTCTGATCGCAAGCCAGAGACTACCCGCTGTGGGTTTCGCTACCAGGTGATAACGGTCCACGTAAAGTTTGGCTTTACTAAAATCTTGCTCATCATAATTGATTCGCGCCATTGCAATCAATGCCGTCGAAAAATTGCTGCGGACGGCCAGGGCTTTACTTAAATAGCCTTTGGCTCGATCTTGTTGATCGATGCGAATCAAACACAACGCGGCATTGGTATAGGCATATTCGGGGGTTTTATAAAGTGGGTTTTCTAATGCCTTCAAAAAGTACTCTTCCGATTCGGCTTCACGTTTATTGCGACATAAAAAGGCGCCATAATTATTGGCCGCTTCCGAGTTATCCTGATCGAGCTCCGTCGCACGACGGTAATGTTCCTCTGCCTTGTCATTTTGCAGTAAACGTTCCTGTAAAATGGCATATGCGTTATGCGCCGAAGCGGAATCCGGATCCTGACGAAGAGCTTTAGTGAGCTTGGCATTAGCCTGTTCCATATTATTCTGGCGCATATATCCCATGCCCAGCTGTACGTTAATTGCGCTGGCCTTAACGTTATCGGGCTGACGGTCACTGACGGTAACACAGGCCACCAGATACGGCAGCAGCAAAATAAGCAGGATATTCTTAATGCGCATGGATCATCCCACCGATTTCTCCAAGCCCCAGCTGGTATTCCTGGCTGCGCCGACTGCGGTCTTTGAATTGTCCGGCCAGTTGGCCACAAGCAGCATCGATATCATCACCGCGAGCCCTGCGTGTTACCGTAATGATGCCTCGATCCGCCAGGTATTTCCGAAATCGATCAATACTCTTCTCATCGGAGCACTTATATTTAGCTTGCGGGTATGGATTAAATGGAATTAAATTGAGCTTGCAAGGAATGCCCTGGATTAGCTTATTTAGTTCGCGGGCATGTTCCAGGCTATCGTTAACCCCCTTTAGCATCACGTATTCAAAGGTAATCTTACGGCTCTTGTATCCATCGACATAGCTGTGGCACGCTTTTATTAATTCTCTGATTGGATACTTACGGTTTAACGGTACCAGTTCGTCGCGCAAAGCATCATTCGGTGCATGTAGTGACACTGCCAGGCTGACATCGGTATTGTCGACCAGTTTTTCCATTGCTGGCACCACACCTGCAGTACTAATCGTGACCCGACGTTTACTCAGGGCGTAGGCAAAATCATCACACATCATATCGACAGCGGTCATCACTGCATCAAAATTAAGCAAAGGTTCGCCCATACCCATCATAACTACGTTGGTAATACCCTGCTGCTGACCTTCGGCCAATAAACCGTGATGCGCAAGATGTAACTGCGCGATAATTTCGGCAGTTGTCAGGTTACGGTTGAACCCCTGTTTGGCTGTAGAACAAAAGCTGCAGTTTAACGTACAGCCCACCTGTGAGGAGATACACAGGGTGGTACGTGATTTTTCCGGGATAAGTACACATTCAATCGCATTCTCCACACCATCGACATCGAGTAACCATTTACGTGTACCATCGGCCGATTTCCGGGTATCCACCAATCGTGGGAATTCAATGCAGGCCTGATCACTGAGAGAGTCGCGCAACGATTTTGACATATCGGTCATCTGTGCAAAATCGGTCACACCACGCTGGTGCACCCATTGCATCAGCTGCTTTGCACGAAAAGGTTTTTCGCCACATCCAACAAAAAAACGCTCTAATCCTACTCGGTTAAGGTTCAGCAAGTTGATTTTGTCGACTGCAAGCATTTGGCCTCAAAAAATTAAGCTAAGAAAATTTAGACTGTCGTCCTGTAGACTCAACTGACATGACATCGCCAGCAGTTGGCTTTCCATAGCAGTCAATCGACGGATTTTACGCATAATTCACGCCAAGTAGAAGTAATTATGAGACTTCAGTGGCTTTCTGGGACAAATGTGGCGACAAATCGCCTTGTTCGACCCCGTTGCTGCTATATAATTCGCTTTTTTAACCGTGTTTCCTCCGAGAACAACCGAATGCAATTCACCGAAACCCGTGGTAATGACGGCAGTTATGCCGAGTCGGTTAGCTTTGCCGATGCCATTCTCTCCCCTGTTGCGTCTTTTGGCGGGATTTACAGTCCCAAACAAATACCTGTCATAAATCAGGAATTTCTACAGCGTCATTTAAACAGCGATTACAAAGCCCTGGCCTTATCACTGTTATCACTGTGGGATATTGATGTCGAGCCACCAGTTTTACAGGATGCGGTCGAATCATACGATGGCTTCGACGACAGCAATAATCCAGCGCCCGTAGTTAAACTGGAACAGTCTATCTATGTGAGCGAACTTTATCACGGCCCGACTAGAGCGTTTAAGGACATGGCCCTGCAACCTTTCGGCAAAATTCTTTCGGTACTGGCGCAGGGCAGAAACGAAGAATTTCTGATCCTTACTGCTACCAGTGGCGATACAGGTCCAGCCGCACTCGACACCTTCCGCAATCGGGACAATATTCGGGTCGTCTGCCTCTATCCTGATGGAGGCACTTCCGATGTTCAGCGTTTACAAATGATTACTGAGTCTGCCAACAATTTGAAAGTAATCGGTATTAAAGGTGATTTTGACGACGCTCAGGCCGCACTTAAATCGCTATTGTCATCAGGCTCTTTCAATCAGCGGCTAAAGGAACTGAATATTTCACTTTCTGCGGCCAACTCGGTCAATTTTGGTCGCATCATGTTTCAAATCATTTACCAGTTCCATTCTTATCTCGAACTGGTCAGGCAACAGGCCATCGCCATGGGTGACAGGGTTAATTTGCATATTCCCAGCGGCAACTTTGGTAATGCGCTTGGCGCTTACTATGCCCGCCAGATGGGTTTGCCTGTCGAGCAAATTTATATCGCCTCGAACGCCAACAACGTACTCACCGACTGGGTTAATACGGGGAGTTATGATACTACCTCACGCTCGTTAATTACCACCAGTTCACCCGCCATGGATATTCTAAAATCATCGAATGTGGAACGTGTACTGTTTGACCTGTTCGGTAGCATCCGTACCCATGAGCTGATGAAATCGCTGGACGAACAGGGTTTTTATCAGTTGAAAGACGATGAAACTGCTCGCATACAGGAAATATTTTCCGCAAGTTATTGTTCCGATGAAGAAGGCCATAATTATATTAAGGACAGTTTTAGCAACGGCTATTTAATGGATCCACATACCGCTACCTGCCTGAAATCATGCAAAATGGCGAAGACTGTAAATGATCATGTAAATATCGTTTATTCGACAGCCGAATGGACCAAGTTTGCACCGACGATCAACCAGGCCATTACCGGCGAGACAGGTAGAAGCGATCTTGAAGCACTGGAATCAATTGCTAATACCGCGAATATCCAAATCCCAGACATTGTGCTATCGCTATTCGACAAGCCCATCCGTCATACTGATGTTGTGGAAAAGTCGCAAATCGAATCGCAGATTCTGGCATTTCTGCAATAAGTCGGCAATTCATCTATCGCGCTTTCAGTCTTGCGGCATAGTCTTCTGTCCAGCGCATAGAAATCAAACTTGCAACGCTGAGCACGGCAATACCAATCACCAGCGGCATGATCGAACCATCGTATGCGTCGGCTATTAAAGTGCCCAGCGCCACCGAAATCAGTGTTGAAACCGAGCCCACCAATGCGGCTCCAAGACCAGCAATATGCCCCAGTGGTTCCATTGCCATCGCATTGAGATTGCCAAATAATATACCAAAAAAGAAAAATACCACTATTAAATAAGTCATGAAAATAGCCAGCGGTGGATGCCCTGCATAATATTGCGCCAGCAGAAAGAATGGCGTTGATAACAGGGCAACCGCAAACATGGCAATAAATGACAGGCGCCGCATACCATAGCGGATTACCAGTTTGGCATTGACTAGTGCCGCGACACCTATCGACGCTGCCAGTATGCCGAAATAAGCGGCAAACAATTCTCCAAGCCCGTACTGAACCTGAAATATTTGTTGCGAACTGCTCAAATAACCCAGGAACGCACCAAATAGAAAGCCCATGGTCAACGTGTAGCCAGTCGCGGTGGGTATAGCTACAATAGCTCGGATGTCGGTAAGCATTTGTGTGGTTGAAAACTGTTTGCGTTTATTCACTGGCAATGTTTCTGGTTGACGAATAGTAAACCACAACAAAGTCGAGAAGCTCATGATCAGAAACATGCCAAAAATTGCTCGCCAGCTACCAAAATTCAGTATCAACTGACCCACTGCCGGCGCGAAGACAGGTACCAGAATAAATACAGTCATAACAAATGACATGACACGCGCCATGTACCGACCTTCGTAGCGATCACGCACCAGCGCCACCGATACAATGCGCGGACCTGCTGCACCCAATCCCTGTAAGAACCGACCCAGCATCATGTCGCTCATCGAATGTGAAAAATATGAGATCAGGCTACCGCCGATAAAAATTAAAATCCCACCGATGATTGCTGGTTTGCGACCGCTAAAATCCGACAAGGGTCCGAAAATAAGCTGGCCAAAACCCATACCGACGAATAACATCGAGATAATAAAGTGGCTATCGTTAGGATTATCAAGCTGCAGATCAGCGGCAATGTTCGGCAAAGCTGGTAACATCGCATCAATCGATAATGCTACCAGGGAAATAATGAAAGCAATGAGGATAACAAATTCAACAAACCCGGGCTGGCCTCGACCGCCCCCTAAAATCAAGATTCACCCATCCGCAAGTAAATCACCATGGCCTGAGCGCTGGCAGGACAAAGTGATTGAAATTGTTGGGTCGATTGTACTTCAGGTGGCAGTTGGTCTCGCGCGATAAACCGATAGTCACGCCTGGCAAAATAGGACCCCGCCGTTTCAGTGAGTAGATAAAGCGCCTGCAAACCGCAAGAGCAGGCCCGTTGCTGTAAATAGTCGACTATTGCAGTCGCCAAACCCTGACCCCTGAAATCTTTATGCACCGCTACCGAACGCAACAATCCTTGAGATCCCAAAACTTCGATGCCGCCTGCGGCAATCAAATCGCCACCCTCGAAGATACCGATAATATTATCGATATGTTGCTCACAATCTTCGAAGGGTAGCTGGTTTTGCTGTAACAGCGACTCAAGCCCAGGGAGTTGCTCGATTTGCAGCTCTACTATAGCACCTGGCATTTTGATCAATCTACGTCCAGCGACTCGACACGAATACGGTGAATATCACCGTGTACAGTGTCAAGCACTGCTATTCCGGTAAGTGCCTGGTTCATCTGTTTCTCACAAATTTTCTGTGTCAGCATGATGATCGTTGCCTGGTTAGCCCCTACTTCGGGTTCTTTCTGCAAGATGGCTTCGATAGATATCTTGTGCTTACCCATGATACGAGTGATATCCGCCATAACGCCTGGAATATCGTCAACTCGCATACGAATGTAATAAGCTGTCGAAACTTCATCGATTGGCACAATCGGCAATTCAACAATTTGATCTGGCTGAAAAGCCAGATGCGGTACCCTATTCTGTGGGTCGGTAGTAATTGAACGCGCTACATCGATAATATCGGCAATCACCGCCGAAGCAGTGGGATCTGCACCCGCACCTGCGCCATAATAAAGTGATGGCCCAAGCTTATCGCCCTTTACAAGAACTGCATTCATAACACCATCGACATTCGCAATCAGACGTTTTTCAGGAATCAGCGTCGGATGCACCCGCATCTCCACCCCCTTGTCACTGCGACGCGCAATGCCAAGATGTTTGATGCGATACCCAAGTTGATTGGCGTAAACTACATCCTCGCTGGAAACGCCACCGATGCCTTCGGTATATACCGCGTCGAATTGCAGCGGAATACCAAACGCCAATGACGATAATATACAAAGCTTATGCGCCGCATCAATGCCTTCGATATCGAAAGTCGGGTCAGCCTCGGCGTAACCCAGCGCCTGCGCTTCGCGCAATACATCTTCGAAATCGCGCCCCTTGTCGCGCATTTCGGTGAGTATGAAATTACCTGTGCCGTTGATAATACCAGCAAGCCATTCAATAATATTGGCACTTAAGCCTTCGCGGATCGATTTAATAATCGGAATACCACCAGCAACCGCGGCCTCAAAAACAACATTACCCCCCCGCGCCTGCGCCGCCGCAAAAATCTCATTCCCATGCAGGGCGATTAACGCCTTGTTAGCAGTCACTACGTGCTTGCCGTTTTCAATAGCACACAACACCAGCTCGCGCGCGGGCTCGTAACCGCCAATCAATTCAATAACAATATCGATTTCAGGATTATTAACAATTTCGAACGGGTCGGCAGTGAGTTTAATACCTTCGCAACCAACAGGCATACCCTGCTCAAGATTACGGCGCGAAGCCTGTACGATTTCTATATCCCGACCAGCCCGGCGGGCAATTTCAATCGCATTATTC
>JAAENK010000305.1 GCA_024224415.1 Gammaproteobacteria bacterium
CAGAGGGTTTCTGGATATCAACGATGAAATCGAGCATAAGTGGGTAATGAATCGTTTTCTCTATAAATGGCTGGGTTATTGCCTTCATCAGGGGCATTTCTTTCAGCCCATGCGCCAGTTTAAAAGGGCGGGTAACTCAGCTGCAAGCTGATGGCTATTGCCATTACATTTCGTAGGGGCGAGATTCATCGCGCCCTTATATAGTCCCACATTGTATGATTCCAAAGGTTATTCGATGAGCAACTACAAAATAGAAACACTTGTAGCCCAGGCCTGCCACTATATTGATGCCGCAACTGGCGGCGTTAATCTACCAATACAGCCTTCTACGACTTTCGCCAGGGATGCTGACTATCAACTTGTCGGTAACCAGGGCTATAGCCGGTCTGGTAACCCGACTTATGATCAGCTTGAAAAAGTCTCAGCGATGCTCGACGGTGGCGCAGCTGCCCTGTGCTTTGCTTCCGGCATGGCGGCGATTGCCGCGGTGTTCGAAACCGTTAATATCAACGAACACATCGTCGCGCCCAGGGTCATGTATCACGGTGCACAGGACTGGTTGCGCAGGATTTCGGAAAAACGAGCTATCGGGCTCAGTTTTTTCGAAGCCGACGATCTGGACGATTTGAAAAATGCGGTTCAACCCGGTAAGACATCGGTGGTCTGGATAGAAACCCCGGTTAACCCGACCTGGACCGTCATCGATATCGCCGCCGCAGCAGAAATTGCTCATAGTGCCGGTGCGATACTTGCGGTGGACTGTACCGTAGCGACCCCGGTAACCACAAGGGCGCTGGATTTTGGCGCAGATATCGTATTTCACTCGGCAACAAAATATATGAATGGCCACAGCGATGTTTTGGCCGGAATGCTAGTCACCGCTAAACTCGATGATCGCTGGGAAGAAATCAATTTCGTACGTACGCATGCCGGTTCGGTGCTGGGCTCTTTTGAAGCCTGGTTACTGTTACGCGGTATGCGCACGCTGTTTATCCGATATGAAAAGGCATCTAACTCGGCTCTAAAAATTGCCCGACATTTTGAAAATCATCCGGCCATTGAAAAGGTTTTGTATCCAGGATTAGAAAGCCATCAGGGCCATGACATTGCAAAACGCCAAATGCAAAATGGCTTCGGTGGTATGCTGTCATTCCTGGTCAAGGGTGATGCCGATCAGGCTCGCCAGATTGCAAGTTTGACGCATTTGTTTCTGCCCGCCACTTCACTTGGTGGGGTAGAAAGCCTGATCGAACACCGGGCAACGATTGAAGGTCCACACAGCCTGGTTCCAGACAACCTGTTGCGTTTGTCGATTGGTATAGAGAATAGTGATGATTTAGTCGGTGACCTTGAGCAGGCCCTGGGTTGTTTGCATGTCGGCGATTGATGGTTCTTCATACATTGTATGTTTCGGCAAAACACAAAAGCGGTCATTCAATATCCAACCATGAATAGTGCTTTCGGTACACTACGGTCATTCGGATCGAATACCTGGCAAACGAAGGTTATTTGAGCCGAGTCTTGCAGACTATGGGTGTCATGGTTTACGAAGAGCCTGTATATTTAGCTATTCCGCATTGACAGAATAGGCA
>JAAENK010000306.1 GCA_024224415.1 Gammaproteobacteria bacterium
ATGCCTTGCAATAGTCGCAGGTCTTTACGCTTACCTGATATTATTAACGCGAGACCTCGCAAATTCCCAGCTGGAGTACAGGCGCTGTTTCTCCGAGATGGCTTTTATCGCATTGCCTCTAGCATTTTCCTATCATATGGCGCACAACCTGAATCATCTGGTGCGTGAAGGTGGTAACCTGTGGGCAGTCATTATCAATCCGTTGGGTACCGATACATTACCCTTGACCATGGTGGAAAAACATCAGCGCCATATGCAGATGTGGTTGTCACAGGATGGGCTTTATTTGATGCAAACCGGTCTGATGATTTTCGGGTTCATCGTATCACTACAAATCGTCCGCAATCGAAGTCTCAAGCTCTTGCCGACTGAAACGCAACATCTTTGGTGGTTGCGTTTATCCCCAATATTACTATTTGTGGTAACCATTATGTGCTTCCATCTGTGGATGTTGATGCAACCCATGACCATGAGGATGTAATGGATCGCCGCGCCTTCTTTAAAAAAACCTTTCAACGCTCGGCTCAGGAAGTCGTCAAGCACATTGATCACAAGGTAACTCAAAATGCGAGTCACTGGATACGCCCTCCCTATGCGCAGGACGAACTGAATTTCCTGCTAGCCTGCACACGCTGCGATGAATGCATCGAAGCCTGTCCACACAATGTCATTTTCATACTATCAGGTCGGCTCGGTACTCAGGTGGCGGGTACCCCAGCAATGGATTTGCTCAATGTCGGCTGCCAACTCTGTGAAAACTGGCCCTGTGTCAATGCCTGCGAGGTGAAAGCGCTGCAAATGCCAGAAACCGAGGATGATACTGAACCCAGTTTACCCAGGCTGGCGCTAGCGACAATCAATACCCAAACCTGCCTGCCATATAGCGGACCCGAATGTGGTGCTTGTGCAGCAAGTTGTCCGATAGAAGGTGCCTTAAAATGGGAAATGACCAAACCTGCCATCGATCAGGAACTTTGCGTTGGTTGCGGGCTATGTCGAGCAGCTTGCATCGTCGATCCAAGGGCGATATCAATTCACTCTCTGAGTACAGCATCTGCGGTACTAGACTCCGTTTAGCCAGGGTAACTAAACCTGAAAGCCTTTAATATCCACATATTTAGGGTATATATTAATATTTGCTAATAAACTTGAACTGTTTCTGGTTTTTATGCTCTAATCGTTAGCACTCAATCGAATCGAGTGCTAAAATATCTATAACACGAGGTTAATTATGAGCACAGAACTGGTCAATATCAATCAAAAGCTGCCTGTCTTATTGGGCACATCAAATCTGGACGCGTATATTCACGCTGCCAGAAGCATCCCTATTTTGACCCTGGAAGAAGAATACCAGTTGGCTACCGATTTACAGGAAACCGGTAATATAGCCTCTGCTCAAAAACTGGTTTTACCGCACCTACGCTTTGTTATCAAAGTTGCCAACAATTATTCCGGTTATGGTCTTGCCATTGCCGACCTGATTCAGGAAGGCAATATCGGCTTAATGAAGGCAGTTAAACGTTTTAATCCAGAAGTTGGCGTACGTTTGGTCTCATTCGCAGTACATTGGATTAAGGCCGAAATTCATGAATATATTTTAAAGAACTGGCGTATTGTTAAAATTGCTACCACCAAGGCTCAACGCAAACTGTTCTTCAAATTACGCAGCCAGAAAACTCGTTTGGGCTGGTTTAAAGCTGAAGAAATCACTCATGTTGCGGAAACCCTTGGGGTAACGCGAGAAAATGTCATGGAGATGGAAAACCGACTCAATAACCATGATATCGGCTTCAACATGTCCAGTGATGACGACGATGACAGTGCTTATCTTGCGCCCGAGAATACTCTGGTATCGAATACTCCCTCTCCAGAGTTATTGCTCGAATCAACAGATTCTGAGAAGCACAATACACAGTTACTAAGTGAAGCCATCGGCAAACTCGATGGGCGCAGCAAGTCGATAGTCTCTCGACGTTGGTTAAGCGAGCCTAAGGCCACCTTGCAGGAGCTGGCTGACGAATATGGTGTTTCAGCCGAACGTATTCGGCAAATAGAATCGAATGCATTCAAATCTATCAAAACTCATTTTTAAACAACAATATCTGTTCCACATCGCCGACAGCTTATAAACTGTCGGCTTTTTTGTACTCGGTAGCAAGATATTGAACTCCTTTCACCTGGACAAATTCAACACGACACAAATCAGAGTTTCTCGAAGCTGGTTTTTCCTTGGTATTTTTGCGCTTATCGCGTCCGGTATATTTTCGATACTACTGGTCCTGTCAAGAACCCCCACTATTTCAGATTTCATTCCCTGGATAGATTTCTTCCGCACCGCGTTGGTGGTTCATGTGGATTTGTCAGTACTTATCTGGTTTGTCTCATTTTCTGCAGTTTTCTGGAGTTTAAACAACCAGAAACCAGCGCTGTTGCTCGACCAATTTATACTTTTGCTAACACTTGCTGGAACCATTTTAATTATTGCCACTCCTTTCATGGGGCAAGCTCATCCGATCATTAACAACTATATTCCTGTGCTAAATGATCGGCCTTTTCTGATCGGCCTTTTGCTCATAGCAGTTGCAATCGGGTTACTTACAGTGCGCTCACTTTTCCATACCACAGCACCCAACTTCGGTCAGTCACAGGGGGTACTTCGGGCAGGTATTTTTCTGAGCATTATCACCGTGGCTGTGACGTTGATAGCACAACTCCTTTCCTATCTTAATTTGCAGCCGGGTGAAGACCACCAGATTTACTACGAATACCTTTTTTGGGGCAGCGGGCATACATTACAGTTTTCTCATGTATTACTGCTTTATGTCGCCTGGTTCTGGTTGAGTAGTACAACCGGTTCCCGCTTCGCACTGAAGCCAGTAACTTACGTTGTTTTATTGGCAATGTGTTTTTTGCCGGTAATAGCAGTACCTGTCATTTATGCCTGGTTCCCGGTATTTTCACCCGAACATCGTGTTTACTTTTCTGATTTGATGCGCTACGGGGGAATCGCTGCAATCCCACTTGGCACTTTACTGGCGATAAAAATTATCGATCCTGTGAGTATCAACAATACCGCCAAACCGATTCGATACGCTTTTATCTGGTCGGTAATCCTGTTTGCAACTGGCGGCGTACTTGGCTATTTGATTAATGGCATCAATGTTGTAATTCCGGCTCACTATCATGGCTCAATTGTTGGTGTCACACTTGCTTTTATGGGTATGTCTTACCTGTTACTACCCGTGTTTGGCTATACACCACCATCGGGCAAACTGGCGAGATACCAACCGGCAATTTATGCTGGTGGTCAAATGATGCACATCATTGGCCTGGCCTGGTCTGGCGGTTACGGTGTCCAACGCAAAACCGCTGGTGCAGAACAGGGGTTGGACTCCGTGTCGCAGGTAATTGCAATGGGCTTGATGGGATTTGGCGGTTTGGTCGCGATTATTGGTGGGACAGTTTTTCTGATTGTTATATTGATCTCTATCTACAGAAAATAGGCTCGAATACCTTCTCTGAGGTAATGATCCAGAATCAAAATAGCAAACAGTGCGCTTAGGTATTTGATGGAATACACGAAGGTTTTCATCGCATACTCATCGACTTCGCAAAAGTATAACCTAACCGCATAATACACGAATCCTAAGCCCAGGATGACGGATCCTGTGAGGTAAAGCAGCCCACTCATCTGTGTCACAAAAGGCAGCAGCGTCACAACCAGCAACATAAGGGTATACAATAAAATGTGTAGTTTGGTGAATTTGACGCCGTGAGTTACCGGCAGCATAGGAATATTTGCCTTGCGATACTCTTCACGGCGTTTTATGGCCAGAGCCCAGAAATGTGGCGGTGTCCAGATGAAAATAATCAGGAATAACAGCATGGCGTCCACGGTTAACTCGTTTGTTACCGCAGTCCAGCCTAGCACTGGTGGAGCCGCACCTGCTGCGCCGCCTAATACGATATTGTGCGGCGTTGAGTGCTTCAGGAACATTGTGTAAACCACCGCGTAACCAACTAATGACAGGAACGTTAGTACGGCCGTGATGATATTGACGAATGTGACCAGTATCACCATCGATAACACACCAAGACTGACAGCAAAAATGATCGCGGAGCGAGAAGTGATATTTCCCTGGGGCAGTGGTCGATTTTTTGTTCTCGCCATGATTTGATCAGCACGCTGATCTACCCAGTGATTAACAGCAGCACCGGATGCAGCACCAAGCCCTATACCCAGCAACCCAAAAAACAGGATATCGATACTGACCATTTCCGGGCTGGATAACAACATGCCAGCTAAAGCAGTAAAAAGGATAAGGTATACTACTTTGGGTTTGCACAACTGGTAATATTCACCAATATGCGGTACCAGCGCCTGGATATTTGTTTTTGTTCTACTCATAAAACACCATACTAATTTGCCCAGCTTTCTGCCTGTTTCAGTTTATTACAGCCAGGCGTGCCCGTAAATGACTTCGTAACTAGCGACAAACTTACCATTCTCAAATCCTTGTTCGTGGTAGTTTTCCTCAAGCAACCTCAGTTTGGCCGGCGTCATTAAGCCACGCTGACGATTTTTATCAGCGTTACTGGCGCCTATATTTTTCAAATCATCGAGCACCTGGCGAAACTCATTGTATTCGAGACGAATCGTCTCAGCATCGACCACTGGCTGGGAAAACCCGGCAGCTATCAATGCATCACCAATATCATGCATATCGACAAACTGATGCACATGGGGTTTCTGGTCCACCTGATGCCAACTATTACGCAACTCTGACAACGTAGCAGGCCCAAATGTGGCAAACATCAGTAATCCCTGGGCTCGCCCAATCCTGGCCATGTCTTCCAGCGTAGCCGGCAAATCATTCGCCCATTGCAATGCCAGATTCGAAAACAGCAAATCGAAGCTGTTGCCTGCAAAAGGCAGGCGTTCCATATCGCCATTTACCAGACGTTTTTTGCTTAACAGACCAAATTGCGATCTGCTCTCGCGAAGCATGGAAAAGGCCAGATCCATACATGTTATTTTACCTTTCGGGTATTGCTTTCGGAGACCTTCGATTGCTTTCCCGGTGCCACAGCCTATGTCGATAATAGAATGCGGTTGATGTCGAATATATTGCAATCTCTGCAACAACCGCTGCAAAACCTCTTCCTGCAATATCGCCGCACGATTATAACTTTTAGCAGCACGATTGAATGCTTTTTTTACAGATACCTTATCGAGGCGTGGTAGGTTTAGTAAGTCCAAAGAGAGAACCTGACGGTTAATTTAAGCCTTGATGCTATCGCTTAGTAGCATCGCGAGAAACTGCCTGGTATGCGACAAAAACGGGGCATGGGCAGCGTCGGCGAGCGATTCTACCTGAATCCGCGGATTAACATGAACGATTTCTTTCACAAGGGTATGTGGTGCCAGTAAATCTCGTTCGCCGAGTATCATTTTGATGGGTAAATTCAACTCACCCAATAACTGGCGATAATCGCAATTTTTTAGCAAATTTAGTCCGAACTGCAGTGCCTCCGGATTCGGCTCACCTCTGCTTTCGAGTAATAGCATCATTTGGCGAATAAGCAGCCGAGTGTTCTCGCTGCCGCGCATTTGTAATGATAAAAAACGCTTAACGGTATATTGCCAACCCTTATCTAAATCCCTGGCAAAAGCGTTAAGAACACTTCCTTCAACCGCACAGTCCCAGTTATCTCGGCGCACAAAACAGGGATTGCAGCACACCAGCGTTAATTCATGAAAGCGCTCCGCATACTGCCTCGCCAATTCAGTCGCATATAACCCACCCATGGACCAACCTAACAAAGCACCAGCAGGCGTACTGTCCGCAATCAAATCCAGCTGCTCCTGAAAAGACATCAATGCCGACCACGAGCTCGCACCATAACCGGGTAAATCGACCCGATACAGAGTTTTATACTTCTCCAGTTCGTCGCACAATGGTTCAAAAACAGCAGCATTCATACCCCACCCGTGCAACAGAATAAGCGGATCACCACAGCCGCTTCTTGTAACCGATAATCTACTACTTTTCATACATATCCTGCTGCCAATCAATATACTTTCTGCTAGAGTGCCGCGACTTTACTCGAAATACAACGACCAATAAAAGTGACCGCCACCTCACCGGAATCGATCTTACTATTGCTATTCAGCTATTTGCTGGGTTCACTGTCCTCGGCAATCATACTCAGTAAAATAATGGGGTTCACCGACCCCAGAACCGACGGTTCGAACAACCCGGGTGCGACCAACGTATTGCGCATCGCCGGAAAAAAAGCAGCCTTTTTAACACTACTCGGTGACTGCCTGAAAGGTCTGATACCAGTACTTCTGGCGAGCGCAGTCAGCGAAGATCGAACACTCATTGCACTCACCGGTTTGAGTGCTTTCCTTGGGCATTGTTACCCCATATATTTTCAGTTTAAGGGGGGCAAGGGTGTTGCGACAGCTATTGCGGTAAATGTTGCATTCGACTGGCTGGCGGGGCTAATTGTTATCAGTATATGGCTAGTCTTAGCCAAGGTATTTCGCATATCTTCACTAGCAGCTATTATTGCCTTTTTTAGTCTACCGGCTTTGATTTTCTGGCGGGAAACTTCACTCATTACTACTATGATTTTCACTCTCATGTCGCTGATATTGATCTGGCGGCACCGCGGCAATATCCAGCGCTTAATTCATGGCACCGAATCCTGAACAGCAGACAGATCTTCCAGCGACCAGCGTGGTAGCACATCGAAAACATCTTCGTCCTTTTGCCCGGCTTCCAGACGCATCGCGCCAGCATAGGCAATCATCGCACCATTATCGGTACAGTACTCGACTGCTGGAAAATAAACCCATCCTTTTCTCTGTTCTGTCATATTTTCAAGCACTTCCCGCAAACCCCGATTGGCGCCGACTCCACCAGCGACAACCAGCCTCGTGTAACCGGTATGATCAAGCGCCCGAGTACACTTGATGCGCAAAGTGTCTACCACAGCCTGTTGAAAGGCATAGGCAATTTCAGCCCGTATCGATTCGTTTAACGGGTTATTTTGCTGAATGATATTGAGCGCCGCTGTTTTTAAACCGCTGAAACTGAATTCAAGACCTGGACGATTTACCATAGGCCTGGGAAACTTAAATTGACTGCATTCAACCGAGTCGGCCAAAGCAGCCAGTTCCGGCCCACCCGGATAGGATAAACCGAGCAATTTGGCAGTCTTATCGAATGCCTCACCAACCGCATCATCAAGCGACTCACCCAGAATTCGATAACACCCAGCAGCTTCGACATCCACCAGCATGGTATGCCCACCTGACACCAGCAAGGCAACGAAAGGGAATTCTGGCTTTTCCTCAGCCAGCATTGGCGCGAGCAAATGACCTTCCATGTGGTGCACACCGAGAACAGGTTTATCGAGCGCCCAGGCGATGCCGCGGGCGATACTGGCACCCACCATCAACGCACCGATTAAACCCGGCCCACGGGTATAGGCGATGGCGTCAATAGTGTCGATATCGCCGCCTTCCTGCAAGATTTCCTGAATCATTGGCGCCGCTTTGGTGACATGATCACGCGACGCCAACTCGGGTACAACACCTCCATATTCTCGATGTCGTTCGATTTGTGAGTAAAGCCGCTGGCTGATTTTCCCACTCTCGGTATCGAAAATCGCGATACCGGTCTCATCACAGGAGCTTTCTAGACCCAAAACCTTCATAAATTCGTGTTTTTCCTGAGTTTTTACTGAATGGCGATTGATATTTGGCATCGCCTCCTTATAATTGTCCGGCTCTTAAAGCGGGGCTGTATTTTACAGCGCCAACGATAAACATATCCGGATAATTTTTAATATGCCATCAGTTAAGGTAAAGGACAACGAACCGTTTGATTTTGCACTGCGTCGGTTCAAAAGATCCTGTGAAAAAGCGGGCGTTCTCACCGAAACCCGTCGTCGCCAGCATTACGAAAAACCGACCTCAGTGCGCAAGCGCAAATCTGCTGCCGCTGTGAAACGTAACTTCAAACGAATCTCCAAAGATTTCGGTACGCGCCGCCGCATGTACTAGAACGTAATCTGATGCCAGATAGCGCGCTTAAAATTCAGCTCCAGACTGACATGAAGTCATCGATGAAAAGCGGTGACAAGGCCAGACTATTGGTGATTCGGAACATGCTATCGGCGATCAAACAAATCGAGGTCGATGAACGGATTGATCTTGACGAGGCTCGCGTTATCAGCGTGCTCGATAAAATGTCGAAGCAACGCCGTGAATCAATCGCACAATTTACGACGGCAGGACGAAATGACCTGATTCAGATCGAAGAAGCTGAACTGGAAATCATTCAACAATACTTACCGGAAGCACTATCGGATGCCGATATCGAATCAGCAATCAACGATGCTATAAATGCAAGCGGTGCCAGCTCAATGAAAGAAATGGGCAAAGTCATGGGGATCTTGAAACCCAAACTCCAGGGTCGTGCCGACATGGGAAAAGTCAGCCAACTGATCAAATCCAGACTTACTTCGGCTTGAGGTATAAGCCTTGAGCTTTACACCATTACGGAACGACCGCCTGATCAAGGCATTACTCCGGCAACCAACCGATACCACACCCGTGTGGATCATGCGCCAGGCCGGTCGGTATCTGCCCGAATACCGTGAAATTCGCAAACAGGCCGGTAGTTTTCTGGATCTCTGTAAAAATAAGGAACTGGCCTGCGAAGTTACCTTGCAGCCATTGCGTCGATTCGACCTCGATGCGGCTATTCTGTTTTCCGATATACTGACTATTCCCGATGCAATGGGTCTGGGTCTCTACTTCAGCGAAGGCGAAGGGCCAAAATTTGAACGACCATTGCGCAGTCAGGCCGATATCGAAAAAATTGGCGTGCCCGACCCTGGCGAATCATTACGCTACGTTACCGACGCAGTCACCCTGATTCGGCAGGAACTCGACGGCAAAGTGCCTTTAATTGGATTTAGCGGCAGCCCCTGGACTTTGTCAACTTATATGGTCGAAGGCGGTAGTTCGAAGGATTATCGGTTTGTTAAAGGTATGATGTATAACAATCCGAAAGCACTACATCAATTACTCGATACTCTCGCCAGTTCGGTGACGGCTTATTTAAATGCACAGATCGAAGCCGGTGCACAGGCCGTAATGATATTCGATACCTGGGGCGGCGTTTTATCACCCGAGTGTTATCGAGACTATTCGCTGAATTACATGCAACAAATTGTCTCACAGTTAAAACGCAGTCACGACGGCCAAACCATTCCAGTCACCTTATTTACCAAAGGTGGTGCACAGTGGATCGAAGCCACGGCGGATACCGGTTGCGACGCAATCGGCCTGGACTGGACAATTAATATCGACGAAGCCCGCCAACGTGTCGGCAACAGCGTAGCATTGCAGGGCAATATGGATCCTTGCACGTTGTACGCATCACCGGAAATAATCACTGCAGCGGTGAAAAAAATTATCACTGATTTTGGTGCGCATGATGGGCATGTGTTTAATCTTGGGCACGGCATTCACCCCACCGTGAATCCAGACCACCTGGCGGTAGTGGTAGACAGCGTACACAAATACGGTCACCAGATACGACAAACCAAAATTTAAAAAATATCTTCGACGATTTCTTCTTCGGTCTCCAGGCTGCTGTCGATCACCACTTCCATTTCCCCACCTTGACCTGACTTAACAACCTTATGTTCGGCAGGCGCATTCTCTTCTCGAAAAATTTCGAAGCGACTATTGATGGTATCGAGCATGGCACGTTTACCGGTTTCTATATCGATGCGCACCGTAACCAACCCTTCGGGTTGCTCTATAACTGTTTCTGGCATACCGTCCAGCGCGACACGCATGTACTCGACCCACATAGGTAGCGCTGCACGCCCACCAGTTTCTCGTCTACCCAGGGTTTGCTGATTATCGAAACCAACCCAGCCGGTAGTTACCAGCTGATCGTTAAAACCACTAAACCAGGCGTCGATCTGGTCATTGGTGGTGCCGGTTTTGCCGCCTATATCGCCCCGCCCCAATGCTTTAGCGCGCACCGCAGTACCTCGACGCACTACTTCCTGCATCATCGAACGCATAATGTAAGCATTTTGTTCAGAAATCACCCGTGGTGCGTATAAAATTGGCAAAATCTCGTCAACTTCCTCTTCGGCATCGATAATAACTTCCTCGTCTGCCACGAGTTCGGTCGCTGCGACGGGTTCCGCTTCGCTTAGCTTTACGGCTTCTAAAGGTTCCTCCGTTGAATCTAACTCGTCACAATTTCGACACACTATATAAGGATTGTTTTGGAAAATAGTTTCTCCACTACCCGATTCGACGCGATCAAGAAAATAGGGTTCAACCAGATACCCGCTATTGGAGAAAACCGTATAAGCCCTGGCTATCTCAAGCGGAGAAAAAGTGCCACTACCAAGAGCTAACGATAAATCGTAAGGCATATTCTCTCGCTTTAAACCGAAACGTAAAACATAGTTAGTGGCGTAGCGCAAGCCGATTGCCTGCAGGATTCGGATCGACACCAGGTTTCTTGACTTAACCAGTGCTTCGCGCAGTCGTGTCGGCCCATAAAACCTGCCAGAATAATTTTCGGGTCGCCAGGTAGCCTCCAGTGAATCATCGTCAAACACTACGGGCGCATCATTAATAATACTGGCCGCAGAAAAACCTTTTTCCAGGGCAGCAGAATAAATGAAAGGTTTGAAGTTTGATCCTGGCTGGCGACGAGCCTGCGTAGCACGATTAAACTTGTTTTTGAAAAATTCAAACCCACCAACCATCGAACGCACCGCACCATTGTGCGAGTCGATTGAAACCAGCGCGCCTTCCACCTTTGGCACATCCGCCAATAACCATTGATCGGTTTCACGTTGCTCTACCCATATTACATCGCCAACCTTCAGTACATCGGCAGCTGTAGCAGGCTTTCTGCCCTGATGGTCAACATCGATATACTCTGCAGCCCAATCCAGTCCTTTCTCAAAAGCAATTACGATGTATTCAAAATTAGAAATCAGGGCTGTAACGCCTGACTCATGAATTTCGGTAACTACAGCCTGTCTCAGGTTTCCTACACGTTGATCGCTAACCAGATCATTTTCAAATGGGTCGACATCAGGATCCGACATATCGATATTTTTTATCGGACCTCGATAACCATGACGACGATTATAATCGAGTAAGACTTGCCTTAATGCTCGATTGGCAACCTGCTGCAATTCCCCATCGACACTGGTGTAGGCTTTAAGTCCGGTCTTATAGGCATCTTCTCCATACTCTTCGAATAAGCGTGCGCGGATCAATTCAGCCACATACTGAGCATCAGCGATGGTTCTGGTTGCATGTAACTCAGCAGTGACAGGCTCAACTCGAGCCAGATCATAGGCTTCTTCGTCAACGTAACCATGTACATACATACGATTGAGCACATGGTTTCGTCGAATCAGCGCTCGTTCGGGGTTTCTAATAGGATTGTATTTTGACGGGGCTTTGGGTAGACCCGCAATCATCGCGGCTTGCGCCAGGCTCAAATCCTTCAGGGATTTGTCATAATAAACCTGTGAGGCCGCGACTATGCCGTAAGCCCGGTTCCCTAGATAAATCTTGTTCAGATAGAGCTCAAGGATTTTTTCCTTACTCAATTCGCTTTCAATCTTTACCGCAAGCAGTATCTCGTTTAGCTTTCGTGTGTAGGTTTTTTCGGGACTAAGAAAGAAGTTACGTGCTACCTGCATGGTGATAGTGCTCCCACCCCGGGTTTTATTACCCGTAGTTACTAGCTCATATACTGCCGCCATTAGTGAAATGGGATCGACTCCGAAATGCTCCCAGAAACGGTCGTCTTCGACCGAAATGAATGCTTCAATCAAATTAGGCGGAATATCGTCAAACAACACAGGTATTCGCCTATGCTCGCCATATTCAGCGAGCAAAATTTCATTTTTGTCATAAACTCTTAATGGTACCTGTAACTGTGCATCTTCCAAATGCTCAATTGAAGGCAGTTCAGGCACCAGTACGGCATAGATATAAAAGATGCCTGCAATCAGCACCATTGAACCTGCTACGAATAACCAGGACAGTATTTTTATCAGTTTTATCATTAACTTAGGGTGTGTTTATAAAGAATTACATGAAAAAGTATCGACAAGTGCATACAGTTGAACTAGACTCTTTGTAGTGTTATTAGAATTATTTAACATTTTAGTTACTTACAACTAGATCTTAATGTAATTTATCATATAAGATTGACCAACACAGGCTCATATGAGGCATATCGGTGTTTTTAACACGAAAAAAACCGCCGCTTATCGGATTAGATATTAGTTCAACATCTGTCAAGATGATGGAACTCAGCAAAACCGGCTCCAGTTACCGAATCGAAGGTATTGGCGTTGAGCCGCTGCCCGCCAACGCGGTAGTTGAAAAAAACATTGCAGAAATCGAATCAGTGGGTGAGAGTGTAAAGCGTGCTCTGAGCAAGTCAAAAATAAAATTAAAGAATGTTGCCATTGCTGTCGCTGGATCAGCGGTCATCACCAAGAAAATCACCATGCCTGCCAGCCTCTCTGAAGACGAAATGGAAGGCCAGATACAACTCGAAGCTGATCAATATATCCCTTACCCGTTAGAAGAAGTATCACTCGATTTTCAAATTATCGGTCCAACCGAAAGTAACCCCGAGACTGTCGATGTGCTGCTCGCCGCTTGTCGCAGTGAAAACGTCGATGACCGTGTAGCTGCCGTCGAGCTGGCTGGTCTAACAGCAAAGATCGTCGATATAGAAGCTTATACTGTCGAGACTATTTTTTCAGCGATGGCACCACAAATGCCCGATGAGGGCATGGATAAAACCATAGCAATCGTAGATATCGGCGCGACCATGACAAGTCTTAGCATATTGCACAATCAAAAACTTGTGTATACCCGCGAACAGAATTTTGGCGGCAAGCAATTGACCGAGGAAATCATGCGCCGATACGGGTTATCCTACGATGAGGCCGGGCTTGCCAAACGCCAGGGCGGTCTGCCTGACAATTACGAGCCCGAGGTACTCAACCCTTTTAAGGAGACCACCGCACAACAGGTTAGCCGTTTTCTACAGTTCTTTTACTCAGCAGGTGGCGATATCGGCAATATAGATCACCTGGTACTGGCAGGTGGCACGGCATGTTTACCCGACCTGGCTGAGTTAACCGAATCGCATATTGGGGTACCAACAACGATAGCAAATCCATTTGCAGATATGTCTTCATCCAGTCGCGTCAATAAAGCCAATCTGGAAGCTGACGCCCCTGCCTTCCTGATAGCGGCCGGATTAGCGATTCGAGGAGCTGAATACGCATGACCACCAGAATTAACTTACTGCCCTGGCGCGAGGAACTCCGACAGGAACAGAAAAAGCAATTTGTCGTAATGACAGTACTCATCATGCTATTAGCCGCAGCTATCGTTGGACTCATTCATATTCAAATGGCTTCTAAGATAGACTATCAGCAGTCTAGAAATGGGTTTATAAGTAGTGAAATAAGTAAGTTAGACAAACAAATGGCGGAAATTAAAGATATAAAGAAAGTTCGCAGCAGCCTTCTTCAACGGCTGGACGTTATTCCAGATTTGCAACGCAGCCGACCATCTATCGTTCATCTGTTCGCTGGGATAGTTGGTGCC
>JAAENK010000307.1 GCA_024224415.1 Gammaproteobacteria bacterium
CCTCCATGCACCGGTTCTACAATCACCTTGGAATCAGCCACAGCTGTAGGATTGAGCGTGGTGCGACCCCAGGCAATGTCGACCGGAATCCGAGAGAAATCGACAATGCATCCGTCGCGACTGTAACAGCTCAAATCGTGCGTTGCTCCCATAAAAATGCAGTCGACCGGACACGGTTCTACACAAAGTGCGCAAAACATGCATTTCGAGTAGTCGATGGCATAACCGGTGACCTTGAATCCTCGCGCACCCTCAACTCGCTCTTTTTCTATGTAAATACAATCAACCGGACATGCCTTGGCGCACTGATCGCATGCGATACAGGTCGTTAAATCAAATCGATGAAATCCGCGGTACCGATCCGCCACTGGGACAGGTAATTCGGGATATTCAAAATGCTGTGTAAACGCTTTTCGTTCTGGATCGTAGGTCCTGAGCCACACGCGTAACGTCACATACATTCCGTGCGCTACGGTGAAAACTGCTGTGAAAACATCCCTAAACCAGTTCCTCATCCCATCCTCGTACTTTTATCACTCGATTAATACTGACTCATTTGTAACGAATGCGATGTATTCGACACAAAAATTATAGGTGCTCAGACCCTGACCGCAACCAGCACATCAGAGCAAACTAGCAATAGCCACCAATGGATACGCAAACCTATGAATCATTCATTTATCCCATTTGCCTTCTAATTATTTGATCGCGTTCGATCGATGGCAATAAAATACCGACCTACCAAAATCTCCGTTGTGGGTCGATGCGATACCCGCAAGCCCTCAATAAACAGCGGGTCCGCAAAGCGGGCCTGTCCTCTGAGTCCAAAAAATTTGCAAAAAGAACCAATAACCTCCGCGCAACATGCATCCTTGAGCATTACCCCCCGTTTTGGCTGCCACGAACAGGTGATTGAAGGACTTCCTTGGTTTCCAAGGAGGAAAAAATCCGTAACGCCTTTAATTTCAATGAGTTGTGAAAATTTAAATATCGTGGTTTGTCCAGGTGGTA
>JAAENK010000308.1 GCA_024224415.1 Gammaproteobacteria bacterium
AGAGGCGTCGGGCGTGGTACGAGCGGCGCAGAGGTTTGATATGCCTGTTGCCATTGCGTTTACGGTTGAAACGGATGGTCGATTACCGACAGGTGTATCTGTAAAGGAAGCTATCGAGCAGGTCGACGAAGAATCTGATGGTGGCACCTTATATTATCTGATCAATTGCGCACACCCTGATCATTTCACCAACATTTTCAGTGACGAACCATGGATGAAACGCCTACGCGGGGTTGTAGCAAATGCCTCCCGATGCAGCCATGCGGAATTAGAAGTTTCTGAAGAACTCGATGAAGGAGACCCCGACGAGCTGGGCATTCTGGTTGGAGGACTGCGAAAACAATTTCCTCACTTCAATATTTTGGGTGGTTGCTGTGGCACTAACCTGCGCCATATGAAACGCATACTGGAAGAAGCGAAAACTGCCGTTTAAAAGAAACTGAATATTGAGGGATACTACGCGCTGTTGCGATTGCACCCCACAGCTTCAGCGATAACGACAGCAATGGGCACAAGGTGACGGATCTAGCCTATCATGCTTGATTGACGGGTTACTGACTCAACAGCAGTCATTTCCGATTCTGCCTAAAATAGTCAAAATTAGCACGATACGGTCATTCGGATCGAATACCTGGCAAACGAAGGTTATTTGAGCCGAGTCTTGCAGACTATGGGTGTCATGGTTTACGAAGAGCCTGTATATTTAGCTATTCCGCATTGACAGAATAGGCATGAAGGAATCTGATCTTTATCTACCTCTAAAGCAGTTTCTTGAATCTCAGGATTATGAGGTGAAGGGGGAGGTCCAGGATTGTGATGTCCTGGCTGTACGTGGGGAAGAAGTTCCCATTGTGGTGGAACTCAAACTTTCTCTCAATCTCAATGTTGTCCTTCAGGCAGTTGAGAGACTATCGCTGACTTCAAAGGTATACATAGGTATCCCTAAGCATTGTAAAATACTAAATAGGCAGCACAAGCAAATTATCAAACTGCTCAGAATGCTTGGCTTGGGATTGGTGGTGATAGATTCGAACCATGGGGGCGGTAGTGTAAAGGTACTTCTCGATCCTGGTGAGTACAGACCTCGCCAGTCAAAGCATCGTCAGGAACGTCTACTTGGTGAATTCATAAAACGAGTAGGTGACCCAAACCTCGGAGGAACAGAAAAGAGAAAAGGCATCATGACTGCCTATCGGCAGCGAGCACTGGAAATTGCCCGGTTCCTCGAAAAGCAAGGACCAGCCAAGGCTTCACATATTGCCCAGACTCTTCAGCAGCCGACAGCCAGAAATATCCTATACAAAGATGTTTACGGTTGGTTTGACCGGGTATCACTAGGCGTGTATGAGCTCTCTCCACGAGGAAAGCAGGAAAATCTTCTTTGGAATGAAAAGATCGAGAACTCAAGAGCAGTCATTGCTGACCAGGGGTAAACTGGCAAAAAAAGCATATTACCGACGTTGAGTTAGCTACCCTTTCATGAGAATATTGTACGAAAGTGATGTAGCATAAGTCAATATTCGTGCATGTCACATAATCAGCTGTTATGGGCTACCTACTCTTGATCGTAAGAGGCTAGATACGAAAATTTGGACAATTAGAATAGAGTACCATCACTTAGATACCCAAAGGAGGAAATATGGGATGAGTAGATTATTAATTACAATCATACTAGTACCTTTTTGTAGCCTTGCCTGGGCTGCACCCGACTTAAATGAGGCTGCAAATGATGTCTGCGATTGCCTGGAGGCACCTTACGCGCAGGTCCAACAGGCAATGGAACTCATTAGCACTGCTCAAGCATCTGGGGATATGTCGGCCCTCATAGCTGCACAGGGTGGAATGATGGGGGCTATCAGTGCCTCCAATCAGTGTTTTGATGCTCTTACGGAAAAATATCCGGAAATTAGTCAGAGTGAAGAACTACAACAACAGGTTATGAATATAGCTAACCAACAATGCCCTAATCCAGCGGCCGCAATGTCGGCAGGTCAATAGCAAGTTGTTTGCTGCACTGATAAAATCATGCACCAAAGGTAGTTAAAAACAATGCTTAATTTGCATTCGACTACCCACTTTCAGGTCAATTCTAGCTCAAAACTGGAGTCCATTCCCCGCTTTGATTTTTCATAAATAGTTTTCACACAACCTGGGCACACACCAGATCAACAACTTCCAAGCTTGAAAGTCCGCTTACTACATCAACCAGGATAAACCAGGTTAGTTTGGATTTCAGAAACAGGCTGACAAATACGTAAACCACGGCCTGCTTCACTCCCACCGAAATATCCATGCCCCAATCACCAGCAACACCATGCTGGTAATTCCCAGTATCACTAGATGGTCGGCAACTTGCATCAATCCGGCACCGTCTATCATTATTTCCCGCGCTGCTGCGGTTACATGCGTCAGCGGTAAAACCAGTGCAAATTTCTGCATCCACGGATGCGCGCCTTCCAGTGAAAACCAGATGCCGGATAAAAACATCATTGGCCAGCTCAGGAGGTTTAATAGCCCATTGGCTACTTCCTCACTGGAAATGCGCGCCGCTATAACCAGACCGCAACAAATTAAACAAATACAGCCCAGCATAAAAACAATCAGCAAATCCAAATACGAACCCAGCATGCGGAAGTTGACGAAGTAATCCATGCCAACATAAATTAGAGTATTCTCCGCCACTACCAACCATAATCGAGACATGATGTGAGCGGTTAAAAATTCCATCGCACTAACGGGTGTTGCGCGCAGACGTTTGAGTACGCCAAATTTTCGGTAGCGCACAATCACGTAGCCAATGCCGAATAAGGCACTCCACATGATATTCATAGCGATGATGCCGGGCATAACCCAATCCAGGTAACGCACCTCATCACCCTCCACAAGATTTTTAATCAACCGCTGCGGAGCATTAGCGAAGGCGGCAATCAATAATTTTTCAACGATATAGCCGTTAGGTGATGTTTGATTTATCCAGTAGCGATAACTATTTGCATCGAACAGTAAGTCAACCTGGTGGCGCTCAACTTTGCCAAGACTGTCCACCGTATTTTCGAACTCAACAAACTTGATAAAACGCGTCGCGGTGAACATTGTACTGGCTTCGCTTGCTTGCGTATCACCAATAACGCCAACCTTGAATTTTTCTGGATTCTCGTTGGTAAATGCGTAAGAAAATACGAATATCATCAACACAGGTAAGACCAGGTTCCAGCCGAGTGATGAACGGTCGCGAATAAATTCGGTATTGCGCGCCACAAACAACGCATAGATTCGCTTCCACATCAGGGACGTAACTCCTTACCAGTCAATTCCAGAAACAGGTCTTCGAGGTCCCGGGCACGAATACGCAATCGATTCAGCGGTATATCAAACGATAACAGGTGCTCGACTGTCTTGTTCACATCGTTACTGAGAATATGGGCACTACCCTGCCGATAGGTTGCCATAAACTCTGCTGCACCCAGCTCTGCGGGTAAATCATTTTCATCAAGCTGCACCACAACATCGTTAAAGTGCTGGGCTAACAATGTGTCAGGGGCATCATGTGCAATAATGCGACCATGATCCATAATCGCGATTTCATCACATAGCTCGTAAGCTTCCTCCATATAATGCGTGGTTAATAACACCGTCGCACCCTCGGCCTTAACCTCGCGAACCTGCTCCCATAGATTGCGCCGAGATTGAGGATCAAGACCCGTGGTAGGTTCATCCAGAAACAGTATTTTTGGGCGATTGATCAAAGCGATCGCAAGCAGTAGGCGTTGCTTTTGCCCACCCGAGAGTTTGCGCGTATCGCGATTTAAAAACTCGCCCAGCGCATAACGTTCCACCAACTTATCGACATCTGCACTATGCGCATAAAAGCGACTGAATTGAACCAGAGTTTCGCGAACGGTAACAAATTCCTGCAATGCCGTGTTTTGAAACATAATACCGGCTTCGTTGCGAAACCGACGATCCAACGGTTCCCCCTGATATAAAATGGTACCATCATCGGGAGTTTTAATGCCCTCCATCAACTCAATCGTTGTGGTTTTACCCGCGCCATTCGGCCCCAACAATCCAAAACAACTGCCCTGTTGAATGTCAAAACTGACATCGTTCACCGCCGTTAAAGCTCCGAATTTTTTCACCAGGTTGGAAACTTGCAGGATGATGGACATGCTGACCTCAATCGAAGGAGTGCAGAGTATAAATGGGGTTTGGTTTTAAAACTATAAATGTATATGGTGACCCATCACCCCAGCCCTTTTACCACTGCAAACCACTGCTAAATCTCCACATCCTGCGCATAACAGATATATTCCATAAGCGGTTTCGCCGCCCTAAAAGTTTTTTCAACCTCATCGATAAAATGTGCATCCAGGATAATATCCGGGGACTCATTACGCATCAGAAAGAAACTCTTACGTTTGAGGTCCTCGATATGTTCATGCTCTGGATCAAAACCCCGTGGCGGGCGTACCAGACCATCGCCGCCAACACCACCGAACAGTTTTTTAACCTTTGTGCTGGACTTGATGCGTTTCCACTCATTCGGATTATCGGCAATAGTATGGCGGATTTTGCCCAGCTCCTCATTCGGTGGCAGCCAGATGCCCCCACCAAAAATGGCCTCCTGCGGCGATATATGCACATAAAACCCCACCGTGTGTGCATCCTTACCCAGTTCGTGGCGAAACTGGCAGGCGGCGTGTAGTTTGTAAGGGCTTTTATCCCTGGTATAACGGATATCCCGATAAATTCGAAACATCGAGCCACCATGAGGTTTGGGGTCGGCAATAAAATGTGGCGAGATGCGTTTTAATCTTGGCGCCATGGCTTCGATAAATTCAGCCATCGGCTGTACGACGAATTGCTGATAGTCGGGTTTATGCTCATTGAACCATTCCCGATTATTGTTTTTAGCCAGGTCTTTAAAGAACTTGATGAATTTTGGGGTGAACACCTAGGGTCTCTCTATATAGTTAAAGTTGCCTTCCCGAGGTTTGATGGGTAAATATGAATCACCGCTATGCGGCTGCGTCCTTGACAGGGGTAATACAGGGCAAAAGATGGTCGACATGATGGGGTTGGGCGAGTCTGACCAGGCACTGGCTTGAATCGAATATCGGAACCTGTCTGATGCACTTTGCAAGCCGCAAGGGCCCAATCCCATCTTGTTGAAATAATCTGCCCTGTATTATCCCTGTCAAGGATGATTCATATTTGCCCACTAAACCTGGGAAGCTATTAAAATAAGTGTACACAATTCTCCAGGCCAGCAATAATACAAACTCTGTTTTTCTACGTGGCTTCCAGATTATCCGCTCATGTTTACCTATTTAAACCCCGACATTCGCCAACGCCTGGTCGAGGCCGGAAAACTCATTCGCATCGGCAGCGATGGTATCGCGATTGATGAGGCAACGAACAAACCCGAAAACGAGCTGGTGATTAACATTCTTGGGCCAATTCCCCTGCCGCTAAAAATGGAAGGGCAATCGTATCAGGCAAGCTGGTATGCAGCGGTGCGCAGCACTGAACTTGAAAAGGTTGAGGAGCTGGCATCGACACTGCGTGATAGTGGTGGTCAAAATCTGTTTGCGACACTGGCGACTTCAATGGCGGTTAATAGCGTACTGCTGATCGGTGATCCTCTCAATTCAGAAAACCCTCTGATACGGGTACATTCCAATTGCCTGACGGGCGATGTATTCGGGTCTGAACGTTGCGAATGCGGACCGCAGCTAGAATCGGCAATGGCTCGTATTTCACAGGACCCCAGCGGTGGCATGATCGTCTACATGGCTGGACACGAAGGTCGGGGTATCGGCCTATGGGCCAAAGCCGCCACCTATCTTTTACAGGACGCAGGGGAAAACACTTACCAGGCCAACGAATCGCTGGGCTTGCCCGCTGACTCCAGGAACTTCGCCGATGCGGCTGCGTTGATTTTATATTTCCTCGGCAACCGCCAAATACGCTTGCTCACCAACAACCCGAAGAAGATCGAAGATTTATCTGCTGCCGGACTCACGCAGTTAACCACCGAAAAACATGTCGCCGGTGTGAGTCAATGGAACCAACGCTATTTAAGCGCCAAGCAGGATTGGGGGCATAAGATTGGCGATACGGATATTTCCAGGGACTAGTGCAGCGTCTTACGCGCTACTCATACGCAACCAAACTTGTCCCTTCAACTGAACAAACTTTTTGTACGGCTGGGCGTTTTGCAAGATTACGTAAATACCGTCCCAAGTTGCTAAATGACAAGGGCGGTTGTTTCAAGTCGCTGGCCCAGTGCGAAAGCATAAAAAGAAAGAAATCACACACTGAAATATTCCCGGTAACTAAATATTCTTTGTCTTCAAGCTGTTTATCTAGTAGCGCAAACATCTCAATAATGCTGGCTTCCTGGGCTTCAACAATTGACGCTGTTGCTTCCTGATCAGTGGTATGTTCGCTTGGATAAATATAAACCATTAGCTCGGACTGGACAGTTGTAGTTAGATAGAAAAGCCACTGATAGAACCGTGCTCGATTTGGATCACCGAGCTCAGGCATAAGGTTTGCCTGTGGATTCTTCTCGCACAGGTACAGGCAAATTGCCGCGCTTTCAAAAAGCACAAGGCCATCACCTATTAAAGTGGGTATACGACCAGTAGGATTGAGCTCCATATATTCTTTGGATTTCTGTGCATTCGACTTTCTGTCGACAAGCACAAGCTCATAATCAGCCCCCATTTCTTCAAGCACTAAATGCGGGGCCCAGCTCGCATTTCGAGGAAAATAAAATAATTTATACATTTCGGGGCTCCTGTATTATTGGTAACAACTGGACTCAGCACCGTAGGTTTAGCCACTTCTACCATACATGATAAACCTGGAATTTCGAATAGCTCTGGACGTAACAGCCAGATTTTTGCTAAATAGTTAGTCCTTATCTATTGCTCGGCATTACACTTACCACTTTAAATCGCTTATGTAACATAGGTAGGCTAAATGAATCCCTCTTCTATCCGCCTGGGCGTCGATATCGGCGGCACCTTTACCGATGTCGTGCTTGAAATCGACACCGAACAGTTTTCCACCAAAGTTTTGACGACTTATGCTGCGCCGGAAGATGCGATCATCCGGGGCATGAAGCAGGTATGCGAACAGGCGCAAATTCAGCCCGCGGATATCCAGCAAATTATTCACGGCACCACGCTGGCGACCAATGCGCTGATCGAGCGCCGTGGCGCAAAAACCGCGTTGATTACTACGCAGGGGTTTCGCGATGTGATCGAAATGCGCAGCGAATCGCGCTTCGAGCAATACGATCTGAATCTTACCTTGCCAGAACCTTTGCTGGCGCGGCAGCATCGCTATACCGTAGCAGAGCGTGTTAGCGCCAAAGGCGATGTACTTATCCCGTTGGAACGTTCCGAGGTCGAGGCATTGGTTGAGCAAATCGTGCCGGCTGGTTATCAGAGTATCGCCGTTGGACTCATGCATTCGTATTTAAACGACAGCCACGAAAAAACAATTCGTGATGTGATTCGCGAAAAAATGCCGGGCGTGGCGGTTTCCCTGTCGTCCGAAGTGTCGCCGCAAATGCGCGAGTACGAACGTTTCAATACCGTGGTTGCCAACGCTTATATCAAACCGATGATGAAAAGTTATCTCGACCGTCTCGGCACACAATTAGGCAAACATGGGGTTGATTGCCAGATTTTCCTGATGCATTCCGGCGGCGGCATTATCTCCATAAAAAGCGCCGCCGAGTTTCCGGTGCGACTGGTCGAATCGGGCCCTGCGGGCGGTGCGGTATTTGCGGCGCATATCGCGGCTCGCTACGGGCTTGATAAAGTACTGTCTTTCGACATGGGCGGCACCACGGCTAAGATATGTCTGATTAAAAACCAGACCCCCAAAACCAGTCGGGTATTCGAAGTGGCGCGCAGTTACCGTTTCAAAAAAGGCTCCGGTATGCCGATTTCGATTCCTGTAATCGATATGGTTGAAATCGGCGCGGGTGGTGGTTCCCTCGCACATGTCGATGCCTTGCATCAGATTCGGGTAGGACCCGAGTCAGCGGGTTCCGAACCCGGCCCCGCCTGTTACGGTCGTGGCGGCGAACAACCTGCGGTCACAGACGCCGATCTGGTGCTCGGCAAGCTCGATCCAGATAACTTCGCCGGAGGTTCGATACAGCTCAATGCAGGCAATGCGGAACAGGCAATCAACAACGTGCTGGGGCAGACCCTGGAGATGGATGCACAAACCGCAGCCTATGGTCTGTGCGAAGTAGTTGATGAAAACATGGCCAATGCTGCGCGAGTGCATGCGGTGGAAAACGGCGAGGATCTGGCCGACTACACCATGATCGCATTCGGCGGCGCCGCACCACTGCACGCGGGTCGGTTATGCGAAAAACTAGGCATCGACCGCTTGTTGGTGCCACCCGGTGCGGGGGTTGGTTCAGCGATTGGATTCCTGCGTGCACCCTTCAGCTTCGAAGCCAATCGCAGCGTTTACATGCGCCTGACCGATTTCAACCCTGATGCGATCCACGAGTTACTTGCCGACCTTGAAAGCGAGGCAACTACTTTTGTGCGCAGTTGTGACGCGGTTGCGCCGATTCAGGCCGAATATAAAGCATATATGCGCTATACCGGACAGGGTGAGGAAATTCCGATTGTGCTCTCGCCGGAAGTCGTGAGCAATCCTAGTGCCGAGCGTTTCCAGCAATTGTTCGAAGCCGATTACAACACGCTATTTGGCCGCACGGTCGAAGGCATGAGTATCGAGATCACAGTCTGGTCGGTCAACGCGACTACTTTAAAGGACAAAGTAGAAGCAGTGGATGCCCTACCTGAGACATCAAAACTAACCAGCAATGCCCAGCGAAGCCTGTTCGATTCGGCGTTGGGGCGGTCGGTCGACGCCGCAGCATTTCAGCGCCAGGATCTGGCAGTCGGCAATATCGTCAACGGCCCGGCCTCCATCACCGAGAATGAGACCACGATTATCTTGCCTTCGAGCCGTCAGGCTTTGCGCCAGGCGGATGGTTGTATCGACATTACTCAACAGATGCAGGAAAAACGCCGCAGCGAAAAAACCTCTAACGTATCCAACCAGGTGATGTGGAACCGGCTCATTTCGGTAGTCGAGGAACAGGCGCAGGCCCTGATCCGCACCGCCTTTTCGGCATCGGTACGCGAAGCGGGTGACCTGTCCGCCGGGGTTTACGACCCCCAGGGGCAAATGCTCGCACAGGCAGTTACCGGCACGCCCGGCCATGTCAACGCCATGGCCGATGCGGTGAGTCATTTCATCCGCCGTATCGGTTACGACAATATTTTCGAAGGCGATGTTTATATCACCAACGATCCCTGGGAGGGCACCGGGCACTTGCACGATATCACCGTGGTGACACCGTCTTTTCACAAATCGGTGCATGTCGGGTTCCTCGCCTGCACCGCGCATATCGTCGATATCGGCGGGCGCGGTTTCGGCGCCGATGCAAACTCGGTTTACGAAGAAGGCCTGTATATGCCGATCATGAAATTCGCCGAACGCGGCGAGGTCGATAAAACCCTGATTAAAATTCTGCGCGGCAATGTACGTGAACCCGACCAGGCAGTCGGTGATATTTATGCGCTGGCGACCTGCAATGAAATCGGTCATCGGCGTTTGGTCGATATGATGAACGAATTCGATTTGACAGACTTACACAATATTGCCGAGTTCGTTTTACAAAACTCAAGACGCGCCACACTCGATTGTATCGCTACCTTGCCACGCGCTAATGCCAAAGGCGAAATGGCGATCGACGGATATAGTCATCCAGTCGATTTAAGGGTATCGCTCGACATCCGTGAAGACAGAATTCTGTGTGATTTTACTGGCACTTCGGGTCTGGACAAGAAGGGTATTAACGTGCCCCTGGTATACACCAAGGCCTACGCCTGTTTCGCGCTCAAGTGCGCGGTCGCACCACAAATCCCAAACAATGCCGCATCGCTGGCTCCGTTTGAAATCACTGCACCAGTAGACACAATTGTGAATGCAGTGCATCCAGCGCCGGTTGCTTTACGACACGTCATCGGCCATATGATTCCCGATGCGGTTTACGACGCACTGGATAAAATATTACCGCATACCATACCTGCTGAAGGCTCAGGTACGCTGTGCAACTTTCAACTGTCACTACGACCAATAACCGGCAAATCCGGGCCAAGGGCCGAAGTTTTAACTTTCAATTCCGGCGGCTCCGGCGCACGTCCGCATTCTGACGGTTTGAATGCCACGGCATTTCCCTCGGGCGTGATGACCATGCCGGTGGAAGCCACCGAACACACAGGCCCGGTAATCATCTGGCGCAAGGAGCTACGCCCCGACAGCGGCGGTGCAGGCAAATACCGTGGGGGCCTCGGCCAATACATGGAAGTCGGCGCAAGCGAAGATCATGAATTTGACTTCTCAGCAATGTTCGACCGTGTCGATCACCCGGCGCGCGGTCGCCAGGGTGGTGGCAATGGCGCTTCAATGCATATCCAACGTGACGATGGAGAAGCCATGAAAGGCAAGGGCAAACAGTTCGTACCCGCCGGACGTAAAGTCATGCTGGCGATGCCGGGCGGTGCTGGTTATGGTGACCCCACCGAGCGAGACCCGGAACTGGTGAAAAGGGATTTGCACCGGGGTTATATATCTAAAAATTATGCCCGGCAAGAGTATGGTCTGAGTGATGAATAAAGATAAAGCAATCGCCGTAGTCGGGGCGGGCATCGTCGGCTGTAGCTGTGCGTTATGGTTGCAGAAAAAAGGTTTCTCGGTGGTGTTAATCGACCCCGAGATTCCAGGTTCGGGTACCTCATCCGGTAATGCTGGTAGCATTGCTAACTATGCCTGTATACCGGTTAACAGCCCGGACGTATTCAAAAACCTGCCGTCGCAGATGTTTTCCGCAGACAGTCCTTTATCTGTCGACATCGGGTATGCGATAAGACATCTACCCTGGATGTTGAAGTTCCTCTCCAACTGCCGATCTGCACGGGTGGCGCGCATTAGCCGAATACTGGGTAAAATTCTACTCAAGACTTACGAGGGTTTCGATCCGCTCATCGAGTATTGCAATGCCGAATCTTTATTGTCGCGCCGGGGTTTCATGCAGGTGCACTGCAATCAGGCTGAGTTTGACAACGCCAAAGCATCGAATCAGGTTCGCAAAGAGCAGGGTGTAATTTTTGCCGAAATCAATGCAGGAGAGATTTATGAGTTAGAGCCTGGCCTGAAGAAGATCTTCACTAAAGGTTTACTATTTGAACAGGCTGCGCAGGTCGTCAATCCACAATCATTGACCACCTGCTTTTTCGATACCTTCATGAAAAATGGCGGTGACTATAAAGCTATGAAAGTATCTGCAATTTCACATACCGAGAATCGACTCTGCGTACATTGTGACGATGGTGGGAATTTCGATGTGGATCGTGCGGTTATCGCCGCTGGTGCATTTTCAACCCAGATTAAAGGCATCGGTGTCTCACAGTTACCACTCGATACAGAACGCGGTTACCACTTGCAATATAGAGGCATGCAATCGTTGCTAAGCCGTCCGGTTAGCTGGCACGAGGCAGGTTTTTACGCAACTCCGATGAATGAAGCCATGCGCATAGCAGGTACAGTCGAGATAGCCGGTCTCTCCGATAGCAAAAACCCGCGCCATTTAAATTACCTGAAAAGACGCGCCCAGCAAATGCTCGAACTACCCGAGCAACCCGACCAGGATTGGCTAGGGTTTCGCCCAACCTTCCCCGACGCACTACCCGCGATTGGTTACAGCCTGGGCTCCGAATACGTCCTCTATGCTTTCGGGCATCAGCATATCGGTCTGACCCTGTCAGGCATTACCGGCAAGTTGATCTCCGAACTGATCAACGGCGAAGAACTCAGCCACAACATTACACCATTTAGCCCTCGCCGCTTCCTGTAATAAAACAAATTCCAACCCATTACTAATTAGCACTTGAAAGTAAGTGAAGAAATCTGCTGCAGGCTATTTCCTTCATTTCCACCAGCGAAGTTTCGTGGGATTTTTCCTCTCCACAAACATAGTCATATCTTCAATTGAACAGGATATGAACAATGCCAGCTCAGGCCGACATTGTTCTCTGAGTCCGCGGATAGTGATATAAGGGAGCACTAATTTCTCTTGACAAATATAAGAGAGCGGACCTATATTTTGCAAGCCACTTTTGCTTAACTGGGAATTTACTTCTAAAGCTAAAGTGAAAAAAATAACACTTCGTTAACCAGGTACAAAAACAGGGATGAAAGACCATAAATTAACGACTATTCAGTCGGACAATTGCCGGCGAATCTTGGAGGGTAAAGTGAAGGTAGAAGAAATCCAGAAAATCATCGACGCCACTGGTGTCGATTCGATCAGAATAGAATTTCCTGACCTGCATGGCATTTGTCGTAGCAAGTTAATACCCGCGAGGCGTTTGCAGGCAACCATGGAAGAAGGCCTGAATTTCGCTCAGGCAACCTATATCGTGGATTTTGCCAACGATCTCGCTGTCGAAGGCGGCTGCGGCGGGGAGGCGGGGTGGACGGATATGACGGTTCGTCCCGATCTGAGCACTTTCACCGTTTTACCACACCAACCTCATACAGCCCGCATTATCGGCGATACTTACCTGGGTGACAAACCACATCCTGTCGATCCAAGAGGCGCATTAAGAAGAGTTCTTGATCAATATGAAGCTTTGGGGCTGAAGGCAATGGCAGCTTCAGAACTTGAATTTATGCTCTTTGACCCTGCTAATGAGGGCAAAACTTACAACAGCTCGCCTTCCTGCGTTTACCAGGTTAATCCGGCGATAGACCAGAAAGGCATACTCAGAACAATCCAGAATTCCTGTCTTGATCTGGGTCTCGAAGTTATTTACCTGAACCATGAATTCTTCCCCGGGCAATACGAAGTCAACTGGAAGTATGATGAAGCCATGAAGATGGCTGATCAAACTTTTACTTTTAAAACTATCTGCAAAGAGCTGGCCATTCAAAATGATCTGCACCTGACCTTCATGGGTCGCCCCATAAACGAAGGTGGGGGGAACGGTTATCACATGCACCTTTCGCTGAATGATCTGGAGAGTAACAAAAACGCTTTTGATGATCCAAAGGGCAAAGACGGCATGTCGGATTTGCAACGCCATTTTATCGGTGGGCAGCTGGCGCATGCCAGAGGCATGGCGGCCATACTGGCTCCTACAATCAACTCTTACAAACGCTACCTGCCAGATTCTTTTGCACCCTTCCATATCGCATGGGGTGGGGACAATCGTACGGTTTATTGCCGTGTTCCTGACGAGAGAGGCTCGGCGACCCGGGTAGAAAACCGAGCGCCCTGTGCATCAGCTAACCCATATCTTGTTATCGCCGCAATCCTGGCAGCCGGCCTTGACGGCATAAAAAACAAGATCGATCCCGGAGAGCCGGCCGATGGGGATATTTATCATGACGATTCTGGGAAGTACCAGCAGGTTCCATTTTACCTGCGTGATGCGATCACAGAGTTGCGCGCGAGTGAGATGTTAAAAGAAACTCTGAGTCCCGAACTTATTTCTGCATTTGTGGCTCTGAAAGAGCAGGAAGAAAATCGTTACAGATCTACGGTTACCGATTGGGAATTTAATGAATATTCTTATCATCTGTAACCGATAGTCTTTCGACTTGACCCTGCTTTTCTCACAATTGCATTGTGCCTACCTGTGAAAATGGTTTAGTCAGTTTCTATAAATGGGGCCTTCAGCTATGAGAAGTATTGTCACATTTATACAGAAAGCCGCGACGGGCAGTGCTGTACTAGTATTCTTTGGTCTCGCCATGGCCGCTTATACAACCATGCTGCTGTATACGATCCCTCAAGTTACAAAACATACCTCAGGGATGAAAATATTTGACCTTTCACCCACTGGTTATTCTTTTGCCTATGCCACCGAATTGCTCCAGGCCCTGGGGGAAAGCGGGAGAGACCTGTACTTGTATCGGCAATTGCCCGTGGATTTTATTTATCCCGGGTTGTTTGCTATATCCTGTTGCCTGCTTTTGTTCTGGTTATTTGCAAAAAGCGTCAATGCAAGCTCCTCAATATTCTATTTTTGCCTTATACCGGTAGCAGCAGGGTTTTTTGATTATCTTGAAAACATTTTCATTGTTCACATGCTCATTTCTTACCCAGATGTTTCCGAGCTGCATGTTTACGTTGCAAGCACTATGACGATCCTTAAAAGCGTATTTACTACAGCCTTCTTTGTGATGCTATTAGTCGGGGTAGTATTATTCTTACGGCACAGGACAGCTAGATAAATACAATAGATAAACGCCTGGGACATCGTGCCGGGGCGACGAGTTATCAAACTGGCGGTTGAAATTACCAGCAAATAACGGCACAGTATATGGCAGAGTTGATATATAAAAATCTGCCGATGGCGGTCTATGCCTCAGGAATTATTTAGCGCACCAACCGTTGATAAAATGTACCCATTAGCTTCAATGCAACATTATCTTAAGTGGCCACATGAAATTTCATGAAAAACGAGTCATCGTTACCGGAGGTGTCGGTGGCGTAGGACAAGCACTGGTTAAGTTATTTGCGCGTGCAGGCGAGATTGTTTTGTTTACCGATCGAAGCGAAGAAGATTGTGCAGAGTTTTCCAGAACCCTGGTGCACAAAGGTCTCGAAACTTCTTATATCGCCGGAGACCTGAGGAAAAAAATCAATTGCGAAACCATTATTACCACAGCTGTCGAGCAGCTAGGTGGTATCGATATTCTGCTCAACAATGCCGGAATTATTCCCCATGGTACGATTCTGGAGACTACCGATGATATGTGGTTTAGCGCACTCGATGTGAACCTGAACGCAGCATTTTTCCTCTGCCGCGCGGCCATTCCACATATGCAGGCTATCGGTGGCGGCGCGATAGTGAATACTTCATCGACCTGGGGTATTTATCCCGGCCCAGGGCATGCGGCCTATTGCACCAGCAAGGCTGCACTCGCAGCACTAACCAAAAGCCTCGGTCGTGACTACGCACCCGACAATATTCGTGTCAATGCCGTCTGCCCGAATGAGATCGATACACCATTGCTACGCAACGATTTTGTGCGCCGCGGGATTGATCCAGATAACGCTATTGAAAAACTGGGTAAAACCGTTCCGCTTGGGCATGTCGCCAAACCCAGAGAAATAGCAAACGTCATCGCTTTCCTGGCATCGGATGAATCTCGTTATATATGCGGCGAAACTGTTGAGGTAACTGGGGCTAAACCTGTTTATGGCTAACCAGCTTCTGAGATTGTAACAATGGGTCGGCGAGTACCTGCTCAGATAAATGCTCAGGCTTTAAATCACCAAAGGTAAGCTCCGTGCCAACCTGTGATGCTGCCGCCAGCAAGGCACTCTCGATGCCTTTACTGGCTGCCATGCCAGCACCAAGAGGCTTGGCATCACTGCCAAATACTGCTCTCATACCAATGGCGTTACTTGAAGCCAACGAGCCAAGAACCAAAGAGTTTTTAAGCCAGATTCTATAACGCGGATTTCTGGTGAGCAGGGATTTTATTGCTATCATATGAAACATATGTTTCAATTAATTAATCTATATGATTCAATTGTATTAGCACCACTAATGCCACACTCTCAATCAATACAGGACTGCATTTACAACCACTACGATTCACTTAGTGGTCAATTGCAGCGTGTTGCTAAATTTGTACTTGAGCATCCGGACGAGGTCGCCACACGATCACTTCGACACCTCGCCAGCACCAGCAATCTTTCACCATCTGCTTTTTCCCGACTCGCGCGGGCAATCGGTTTTGGTAGTTATGAAGACTTGCGTGAGCTTTGTCGGGGTGACATTAAGAAACGCAAAATCAGTTTTGCTGACAAGGCAAAAACCCTGCAAAACCCCGACCAGGGCACCTTTATTACACGTCAGGCTGCAGCATCGATAGAAAATATCGATAAGCTACTAAACTCCGTCGACATTATTCAGCTAGAGTCAATCGCGGAAAAGCTGGCAAGCGCCCGCAAGGTATTTCTGGTGGGTGCAAAGAGTTCCATGGGATTTGTCAATTACCTGGCCTACATGGGTAATATGGCTTTTCCCAACTGGCGGATACTAAGCGAGGGAGTTAACCCCGCCGGAAACGACCTGTCCGATGCAAATCGTAGAGATATGCTGTTAGTCATTACCAAGTACCCCTATACATGCAGTTCGATTGAAACCACAAAATTTGCGTACAGCAAAAAAGTGGGGATAGTCGCCATCACCGACGACGCGGATTCGCCTGTAATTCCATTTGCTAACGAAACTATTATGGTCTCAGCAGAAAGCCCACAGTTTTTTTCATCTCATGTCGCGACGCTGGTATTAATCGAATCCCTTATGGGCATGACGGTTGCCCGTGGTGGCTCAGCAGCAAGTGACCGGATTGCTGCAGTGGAACAGACAAACCACGACTTGAATTGTTACTGGTCTAACTGAATTAGTCTATTTCAATAATGAATACTCAGACCAAACTTCCAGCTCATGCTTCTGTCGTCGTAATCGGCGGTGGCGTGATGGGCTGTTCAACGCTTTATCATCTCGCAAAGTCCGGCGTCAGTGATGCCGTGCTGCTTGAACGCAACCAACTCACCTCGGGCACCACCTGGCATTCAGCTGCACAGGTGCGTGCT
>JAAENK010000309.1 GCA_024224415.1 Gammaproteobacteria bacterium
GCTGATTTGGTGGATTTCGATTTACCAGATGATCTCGACCTCGGTAGTGATGATGAGGATGATTCTGTGCTCGACTTTGGTGTCGATGATGATGTCGAATCGACTTCCGTTATGGAAGCGAGTACAGCGGTAGTCGATACAGCCGCCTTTGCAGCAGAACTCGAAGAATCTGCTGGTGATGATGGTACGCCCAATATCGAGGCTACCGCCGTTATGGATGCAGATGGTGCTCTGGAGAGTGACATTGATTTCGGTATGGAAGACACCGCAATGATCAGTCAAATCGAAGAGGGTACCGGTGAAATCGAATTCGACCTCGGTGATCTCGATGATGACGATCCCCTGGAGATAGATCTGGGAGTGGATGCTGAAACACCAAAAACCGGGACTTTCGCACCAGGCGACTTCGATGATCTCGAAGATGTTGCTAGTGCCGATGGATTCGATGATATTGAAGACCTGATGTTGCCCGATGATGTTGATGAAGTTTCAACCAAGCTTGACCTGGCGCGCGCCTTTATCGATATGGGTGATGCCGAAGGTGCTCGTAGCAGTCTTGACGAAGTCATGTCTGAAGGCAATGACGAACAAAAAACAGAAGCGCAATCATTACTCGATCAACTTTAAAGCAGATCGATAACCGTACTCCTCAAAGATGAAGTAATTTAAGCCTGCTAGAATACCGCAGGCTTTTTTTTGCTATCGAATCGACCAAATGAAAACCCGTAAATACGCTCTCGGTATCGAGTACAACGGTAGTGCATATTGTGGCTGGCAACAGCAAAAACACTGCGAATCTGTCCAGCAGCACTTACAACAGGCGATTGGCTTTGTGGCTGATCATACATTGCTGCTTAGCTGCGCCGGTCGTACCGATGCCGGTGTACACGCTGTGGAGCAGGTGGCACATTTTAAAACTACGGCAGAACGTGAGAATCGTGCCTGGGTGCTCGGTAGCAATTGTCGATTACCTCGTGATATACGTATTAAATGGATCAACGAAGTTGATGAAAGCTTCCATGCCCGGTTTAGTGCGGTTGCACGCAGTTATCGCTACATCATCCTCAACAAGGCGGTACCCAGTGCTATTTTCCATGACAAAACTAGTTGGGAGTTTCGTCCTCTGGATCATGAAGAAATGCATGAATGTGCACAGCTATTGTTGGGAGAACACGATTTTAGCGCCTTTCGGGCTACTGGATGTCAGGCCAAATCGGCTAACCGAAATGTGCATAGCATCGATATTGGTCGAAATGGAGATCTGATTTACCTCGACATCAAAGCCAATGCCTTTCTCTACCATATGGTGCGTAATATCGCCGGAAGCTTAATGACGGTCGGTAGGGGTGAGCAAAGCAGTGAGTGGTTTGCAGAAGTTTTGGCGAAGAAAGATAGAAATCTAGCCGATGCCACCGCGCCTGCTGATGGTTTGTACCTCGTACGCCCCTATTATCCCGAGCAATTTAATTTACCCATTCAGGGACAAAAACCCGTATTATTCTGAGACATGAATTTTAGAACTAGGGTAAAAATTTGCGGTATTAGCAATCTTGATGATGCGCTATATATTGCTGGGTTGGGCGGCGATTCAATTGGGCTGGTATTTTATCGGCAAAGTCCTCGCTTTATTGATACCGCTGTTGCGCGCAACATCAGGCAAAATCTACCACCATTCGTCACTGTGACCGCATTATTTTTAGATGAAGACGACGCATGGATAAAAGAAGTCATCAGCCAGGTCAAACCCGATTGCCTACAGTTCCACGGAAGGGAATCCGTCGAGACTTGTGAACGTTGGCAACTACCTTATATCAAGGGAATACCGATGGGCAGCGTTGATGATGCCGAAGCTTATGCACAGGATTTTCCAGGTGCGCAGGGTTTTCTACTTGATAGTAATGTCGCTGGACGGCGGGGTGGCTTGGGTGATACATTTGACTGGTCAAAAATCCCCTCTTCCTTTGGCTCGCCGTTGGTGCTTGCCGGTGGTTTAAATCCAGGCAATGTTGCTGAAGCGATCTCTCAGGTCACACCCTGGGCCGTCGATGTCAGTAGTGGTGTCGAAGCATCAAAAGGGATCAAAGACAGGCAATTACTCAAACAGTTTTTTGACGAGGTTAAACGTGGCGACGCTAATGCATGAAAGCGTAAAGGATTATTACCAGTACCCGGATGAACGTGGGCATTTCGGCCGATTCGGTGGCCTGTTTGTCGCCGAGACATTGATGGGGCCACTACGTGAACTGCGAGAAGCCTACGAAAAATATGCTGATGACGCCGATTTCCTCGAAGAATTCAAACAGGATTTAAAACATTTCGTCGGGCGCCCCAGCCCCATCTATCACGCCAGCCGCCTGAGCGATAAAATTGGTGGTGGACAAATCTGGTTAAAACGAGAAGACCTTAATCATACTGGCGCACATAAGATAAATAATGCTATTGGGCAGGCGCTACTTGCCAAACGCATGGAAAAGACCCGTATTATCGCTGAAACCGGCGCCGGTATGCACGGCGTTGCAACAGCCACCGTCGCGGCCCGTATGGGGCTCGAATGCATCGTTTATATGGGCGCCGAGGATATTAAGCGCCAGGAAGCCAATGTTTACCGTATGCGCCTGCTCGGTGCAGAAGTGGTCGCGGTGCATTCAGGGTCAAGAACCCTGAAAGACGCTTTAAATGAGGCGATGCGTGACTGGGTGACTAATATCGACAATACTTTTTACATTATTGGCACGGTGGCAGGTCCGCATCCTTATCCAGCCATGGTGCGTGATTTTCAAACTATTATCGGCAAAGAAAGCAGGGGGCAAATGCTGAAGCAGGCTAACCGCTTACCAGATGCGCTGGTTGCCTGTGTGGGCGGTGGTTCCAACGCCATTGGATTATTTCATGAGTTTCTAAATAATCGAGAGATTGCCATTTATGGCGTCGAAGGTGCCGGTGATGGTCTTGAAACAGGGCGTCATGCCGCGCCGTTAACAGCAGGTAAACCCGGCGTCTTACACGGCAATCGTACCTTTTTGATGTCGGACAATGACGGTCAAATAATCGAACCTTTTTGCATCTCAGCAGGACTCGATTACCCCGGCGTAGGACCTGAACACGCCTGGCTGAAGGAATCGGGCAGGGCCCAGTACAAGACGATTACCGATGATGAAGCGGTGGAAGCTTTCCATCAGTTGACACGCGTCGAAGGTATTATTCCCGCACTCGAATCCTCTCATGCGATTGCCTATGCTATGAAACTGGCGGCAGGCATGGATAAAGATAAAATTATTCTGGTTAACTTATCGGGTCGTGGTGATAAGGATATGCATACTGTGGCCGCACGCGAGGGCCTCGAAATATGAGCCGATTAGCCAATTGTTTTGCAGAACTCGCAACACAGAACAAACAGGCCCTGATTCCATTTGTCACTGCAGGTGATCCACAACCCGATTTCACCGTGGGATTAATGCATGAAATGGTCAAGGCCGGCGCCAATATTATCGAACTGGGTGTTCCCTTTTCTGACCCGATGGCCGATGGCCCGGTAATTCAGGCGGCCGATGAGCGCGCTCTCGAACATCATGTCAGTCTGCACGATGTGCTTGATATGGTGGCGGAGTTTCGTGAAACCGATAAAGGCACGCCAGTTGTGCTTATGGGGTATTTGAATCCCATCGAAATGATGGGCTATGAGGGATTTGCTAATCGAGCGCAGGCAGTTGGTGTCGATGGTGTACTTGTCGTTGACATGCCCCCGGAAGAAGCGGAGGAATTTTCAGTTATTGCTGATGAACATGACCTCGACATAATTTACCTGATTTCGCCTAACACTGATGCAGAGCGCATTGCATTAATCAATGCCAGAGCATCGGGTTATCTTTATTACGTGTCACTCAAAGGTGTCACTGGCGCCAACACGTTGGACGTCGATGCGGTTGCAAGCAAACTGAGCGAAATCCGTAGTATTTCGGATCTACCCGTAGGTGTCGGCTTTGGTATAAAAGATGGGGGGACTGCACAGGCTGTCTCGGTGATTGCCGACGCAGTCGTGGTAGGGTCGGTATTGGTGAAGCAAATTGAGCAGACACCGGATAACGCCAACCAGATTAAAACAGGCATCAGCACTATATTACAGGAAATGCGTAGCATGATGGATGCCGCAGACAGGAGCATAGTATGAACTGGTTCGAATCCTTGCTGCCATCGAAGATTCGTACTTCGGGAATCAGCGATAAGAAAAATATCCCTGAGGGTCTTTGGGCGAAATGTGAGTCCTGCGATGCGATCATTTACCGTGCTGAGCTGGAACGTAATCAGGATGTTTGTCATAAATGTGATTTTCATATGCGAATTCCGGCGCGTAGGCGTCTCGAACTGTTTCTCGACGAAGAGGATCGCAGCGAAATTGGTGAGAATATCGAAGCAGAGGATGTACTGAAATTCCGTGATGATAAAAAATATCGTGATCGGTTGATTCAGGCGCAAAAGCAAACCGGTGAGCGTGATGCTCTGATTGTCATGCAAGGCACCGTGAATGGTGTAGCCATGGTGGTGGCGGCATTTGAGTTCCGTTTCATGGGCGGATCAATGGGTGTCGTAGTTGGTGAAAAATTCGTACGTGCTGTTAATACCTGTCTGGAACATAATTTACCGCTAGTCTGTTTTACCGCTAGTGGTGGTGCACGTATGCAGGAAGCTTTATTTTCATTGCTGCAAATGGCGAAAACTAGCGCTGCATTAACGCGCTTGTCAAAACGTGGGATTCCATATATCTGTGTTTTAACCGACCCGACCATGGGTGGGGTGTCCGCCAGTTTCGCCATGTTGGGCGATATTCATATTGCCGAACCGAATGCCTTGATTGGATTTGCCGGTCCCCGTGTCATCGAACAAACAGTACGTGAAAAATTACCAGAAGGTTTCCAACGTAGTGAATTTCTGCAGGAGCATGGCGCTATCGATATGATCATCGACCGACGTCAATTACGTGAGAAAATCAGCTCACTGTGTAACATGATGATGGGTAAACCGAGTCCCTAAGCAATATCTCTATGCGTTTCGATAGTCTTGACGAATGGCTCAACTGGCAGCTTTCATTACATAGTCAAACGATTGAACTCGGTCTTGAGCGTGTATCGACAGTTGCAAAGCGTCTGGGTATCGACAAAATAGCGACTACGGTCATCACCGTCGCCGGCACCAATGGCAAAGGCTCGACCGTAGCCAGCTATGAAACCTGGCTGCATGCCGCGGGTTATTCGGTCGCGAGTTATACCTCACCACATTTATTGTCTTACAACGAACGCATCAAGTTCGATTTGCAGCTGGTGGTGGATCACGACCTGTGCACGGCATTCGAAGCTATTGATCAGGCGCGTGATGATATTGTGCTGACTTATTTTGAGTTCGGCACCCTGGCTGCCATCTGGTTAATTCAGCAACGCCAACCTGATTTCGCCATTCTCGAGGTTGGTTTGGGTGGTAGGCTCGATGCTGTGAATATTATCGATGCTGATTTGGTGCACCTGACCAGTATTGGTATCGATCATCAAAACTGGCTGGGTAATAGCCGTGAAAAAATCGGTTTCGAAAAGGCTGGTGTATTACGCAAGGGGATACCCGTTATTTGTAACGATGCCGAGCTGCCACAGTCAGTGCAGAGAGAAATTACCAGGTTAAACTGTGCTTGCCAGCAGTATCAGCGGGAATTCAGTGTTCAGTCGATTGGTCAGGCAGACAAGTTTATCTGGCAAAGCGGGGAATTGACGCTGGAACTATCTCAGGTCTTACCTGGTATTCATCAGCGGCAGAATCTGGCCGGTGTTGTTGCTGGCCTGAATCGGTTGCTGGATTTGAGTGGTTTTGACAATTCCACAATAGAGAAAAATTTTGAGGGTACCGAATTGGCTGGGCGTTTCCAGAAGATTCAAACCCGGTCTGCTGCCGAGGTATACATCGATGTCGGTCACAACCAGGATGCCGCGCGCGCACTGGCTAAAAATCTGTCAGTGATTAGAAAGCCACAGGGACGGGTGGTGGTGCTACTTGGTATGTTGAACGATAAGGACAATGCAGCTTTCGTTGCTGAATTGACCTCAGTGGTCGATAATTGGTGGTTAATGACCCTCGATGTCGACCGTGGCCTGGATGCGGCCAGCCTTGCTAAACGGGTGTCGGATCAGCTTAACCCTGATAATCGCCTGGACAATGCCAATCAGGCGCTAGATCACGCGCTGTTATCTTTGGGCAATCAAGATATAATGCTGGTTACCGGGTCGTTCGTGACCGTTGAACATTTCCTTCTGGCGAATTCCAGGGGCATTTAATAGTTTTCCTATGGATCAAAATATCAAACAGCGGCTAGTCGGCATAGCGGTAAGTTTTGCCCTGGAAGTAATTTTTTTACCAATGATCCTCGACGGTGCCGGTGTGCGCGATAAAACCCTGAAGGTGGAAATTCCTGAGCAACCAGTTATTGTAGCGACCCCGGAGTTTGACCAGAAAATTGTCGAATTACACGCTAAAGTTGATGAGTTGCCGGATCTCGAACCACGTTTTGTCGATGAAACATCCAGCGAAGATGAAAAATTAATCAAACGTGAGGACGTTGAACCTGCTGTCGCCAAAGTTGTGCCGAAAACTGAGCCGGAACCCGAAGTAACACCAAAAAAACCAGTAGGTGGCCAGAGTTGGGTGCTGCAGGTCGGTAGTTTCCATGATCGCAGCAAAGCCCTGTCACAACGCGATAAGTTACGAAAATCAAAAATTGCTGCGGTATTTATCGAAAAATTTAACAAAAATAATCAAATCAGTTATCGAGTTCGACTTGGTCCCTTTATCGATCGTGATCAGTCCGTGGTGGCGCAAAATAAAGTCAGGGCGAAGTATAATATCAACGGTCTGATTATGAAGAATGAACGCTAAATATGCGGAGAGAGTATGAGTTGGTTAGATCTGGTTATAATCGGCATTATCCTGATATCGACCCTGATCAGTCTGGTGCGGGGGTTTATCAAGGAGTCTATTTCACTGGCAAGCTGGATACTGGCGGGTTTTATTGCGTTTCGTTACTTCGCGCCGCTGGGTGAAATCCTGTCGCCGTATATCGACTCACCTACATTACGTACCGGCAGCGCATTTTCGATTTTGTTTGTATCAACCCTGATTGTCGGCGCGATAATTAATTTCATGGCATCGCAAATGGTGTCGAAAACCGGCCTGAGCGGTACCGATAAAACGCTTGGCATGGTGTTTGGTGCGGCGCGTGGCGTACTCATAGTAACTATGGTGGTGCTACTTGCTGGATTAACACCGATGCCGAGTGAACCCTGGTGGCAGGAATCCACTATGATCGAATATTTTGCCAATCTGGCTAGCTGGCTCAAGGACATACTGCCGCAGGATATCGCCAGTCGGTTTTCGGTCTAGGATAGTTAATCATTACCAGGGATTAATTGAGAGATAGTTTATGTGTGGAATTATAGGAATTGTGAGTCACCAGCCTGTAGCTCAGATCATCTACGATGGTTTGCTGGTGCTGCAACATCGCGGCCAGGATTCCGCCGGTATCGTCGTCTGCAATGACGACAAATTGAAACTTCGCAAGGGAAACGGACAGGTTAGCGACGTTTTTCATACCCGACATATGCGTGACCTGGTGGGTAATATGGGTATAGGTCATGTACGATATCCTACTGCTGGCTGCTCTTCCTCTGCTGAAGCCCAGCCTTTTTATGTCAACTCGCCTTACGGCATTACCCTGGCGCACAATGGTAATCTCACCAATGTTGACAAGCTAAAGGCTGAATTGTACGAATCCGACCTGCGCCATATCAATACACAATCTGATTCAGAAGTATTGCTGAACGTGCTCGCGCATGAATTGCAAGTTTCGGGCAGTTTAAGTTTAACCGCTGAAGAAATTTTTCGTGCTGTTAGCGAAACTCATCGACGTATCGAGGGTGCTTATGCGGTGGTAGCGATGATCACCGGAAAGGGCATTATTGGCTTCCGTGACCCTGCGGGTATTCGTCCAGTGGTGTATGGCAAACGGGCCACCGGCTCGGATACTGAATATATGGTGGCCTCCGAGAGCGTGGCATTACAGACATCGGGATTTGAGTTGATTGGCGATCTTAAACCAGGTGAAGCTATCTTTATTGATGTCGATGGCAATATGCATACTAAACAATGCGCTGCCGCAAGCTCATTAAGTCCATGTATCTTCGAATATGTTTATCTGGCCCGTCCCGATTCAATTATCGACGATATTTATGTCTATAAAGCACGCCTGCGTATGGGCATCAAGTTGGGGAGAAAAATAATAAGAGAAATGCCCAAGCACGATATCGATGTGGTGATTCCGATACCCGATACCAGTCGGCCCTCGGCGATGGAGCTGGCTTATCACCTCGGGGTAAAGTTCCGCGAAGGTTTTATCAAGAACCGATACATAGGTCGAACCTTTATAATGCCAGGACAAAAAATGCGCAAACGTTCAGTGCGACGCAAACTCAACCCAATCGATATCGAATTTAAGGGTAAGAATGTTTTGTTGGTGGATGACTCAATCGTACGTGGTACTACATCTCAACAAATCATTCAAATGGCGCGCGAAGCTGGCGCTAACAAGGTTTATATCGCGTCTGCCGCGCCACCGGTGCGCTATCCTAATGTGTATGGCATCGATATGCCGGCAGCGGAAGAACTTGTCGCGCATGAGCGCAGCGAAGCAGAGATTGCCGGGTTTATCGGCGCAGACAGACTTTTTTATCAAGATCTGGAAGACTTGATAGATGCGGTGCAAAAGGGCAATCGCAGTATTAAGGAATTCGACTGCTCCTGTTTCAACGGCAAGTATGTCACGCAAACCGTGGACGACGATTACCTTGCTAAGGTTCGCAATATTCGAAATGATTCCTCCAAACAGGGGGATGACGATGGCACTGTAATTGGCATGGAACTGCATAATAACGCCTGATGCTCTGGGAGGCGCTGCACAGTGAAGTGGTTGGCCAGTTTCCTGGCCATTCGGCGTTTGCTGATCAGCGGCCCTTTATCTTCATCGAAAGTCAGCAACAAAAATTACATTATATCGATATTGAAGCTGAATACAGCCACAGCTATCCGATATCGACCGCTGCCAAGGGCCTGGGCAACCTTACTGATAGTAATATGACACCATATGGTATTCACCGAATTAAAGAAAAAATTGGCGGCGGCCAACCAAAGGGAATGGTGTTTAAGGGGCGGGTGCCGACCGGGCGCATTACTGATAGGCACAACGAGCATAAAATGGATGAGATTACCTCAAGAATACTCTGGCTGGATGGCATGGAAGCGGGCATTAATAAAGGAGGTACCAACGACAGCTATCACCGTTTTATCTACATACATGGCACATCCGACGAAAAGCGAATCGGTAGACCGGTATCCATCGGTTGCGTACGAATGAATAATGATGATGTCATAGAGTTATTCGATGAGGTGCTTGTCAACGATCTGGTTGTTATTCGATAAACAATTTCTTGACATCTAAACATGAGGCTCTTAATGTCTCATTGTTGGCGCTGATTTGTTTCTCGGCTTGCAGGCGCCATCGAATTTGACAGATGAATTCGAACTATAAATTTGCTAAAGAGGGTGATTCTGAATCTGTTCCAGCAGTATTTCCCCCTCTCCCGAGCGTTACAATTGGGAGCACTATAATGTTAGACGAATCCACTCATTTTGACACCCAGGCGATCCGTGGCGGGAATCGGCGTACCAACGAACAGGAACATGGCGAACCAATTTTTGCTACTTCGAGTTTTGTTTTCGATAATGCAGCGCAGGCCGCGTCTCGATTTGCCGGCGATGAACCGGGCAATATCTATGCGCGTTTTACCAACCCCACCACGCAAGCCTTCGAACGCAGGCTTGCCGCACTGGAAGGCGGTGAGAGCTGTGTCGCTACCGCCTCGGGTATGTCGGCAATTACGGCTATTTGTATCGGGCTGCTGGAGGCTGGTAATCATATAGTCTCTTCACGCTCGGTGTTTGGCACGACTACAGTTTTATTCGAAAAGTACCTGCCACGTTTTGGTATCGAAACCAGTTTTGTCGATATGACCGATTTGAATGCCTGGCAGAAAGCGATTCAACCGAATACGCGCATTCTGTTTCTGGAAACGCCTTCCAATCCACTTACCGAGATTGCTAATATTGGTGCGCTGGCGGATCTCGCGCATGAAAACAACTGTTTGCTGGTGGTCGACAACTGTTTCTGTACCCCGGCATTACAAAAGCCGCTGCAGCTTGGGGCCGATCTTGTCGTGCATTCGGCAACCAAGTATCTGGATGGCCAGGGGCGGATAGTGGGCGGTGCTGTTGTTGGCAATCATCAGTTAGTCGGCGAAGAACTATTCGGCATAATCCGTACCACGGGTCCAACTATGAGCCCATTTAATGCCTGGGTGGCTTTGAAAGGTCTGGAAACCCTGTCGCTACGCATGAAGGCGCATTCCGAGCAGGCGGGCAAACTGGCGAAGTATCTCAGCGAACATACCGCGGTTAAACGTGTTTACTATGCTGGGCTTGAGTCGCATCCACAATATGAATTGGCGCGGCGTCAACAAAGCGATTCTGGCGGTATAGTCTCTTTCGTTGTCAAAGGTGGTCGTGAGATGGCCTGGAAAGTCATTGATAACACGCGAATGCTATCGATCACCGCCAATCTCGGCGATGTGAAAACCACTATCACCCATCCAGCCACCACGACTCATGGTCGCTTGAGTGATGATCAAAAACGCCTCAGCGGCATTGAAGAAGGGTTGATTCGTATTGCGGTTGGCCTGGAGGATATCGATGACATCGTGCGCGACCTAAGCCGTGGACTGGACGATTAAACCCGCAGATCGGTGAGCTCGAAGCCCCTGTCGGCACGCCAGCTCAGGAAGCTGGGTTGTGGGTTCCAGTCTCCGAGTACATAACGCATCCTGTTACGCTCATACCGATGTATAGCGGGTTGATGGGTATGGCCGTGAATTATGATGTCAACGTTTAACTCGTCAAAACTCTCAACAGCTGACATCTGATTGACCTCTATGACATCCATCGATTTGTCTTGTATGGCCACCTTACTCTGCTGGCGTAGCTCGGTGACGATAAGCTTGCGTTCGTTTAGCGGTTTGGCAAGAAATTCACTTTGCCATTCATGACTTCGCACCATTTCTCGAAATTGCTGGTATTCAACGTCATCGGTACACAGCGAATCGCCGTGTAGCAGGGCGATCCTTTGCTGGTCCAGAGTGATGAAGCAGGGGTCGCCGATTAACGAAGCGCTCATTTTTTCTGCACTTCGTTCACCGACGAGAAAATCGCGATTGCCTGGCAGGAAGAAAATTTTGGTTTTGTCGGCAAGTTTTTGCAGCGCGTCGAATACAACGCTGTAACAAACTGCGGGGTCGTCGTCACCTATCCAGGTTTCAAATAAATCACCCAGGATATACAAAAACCGGGCCTTGCGGGCCCGGTTTTGTAAAAAAGTACTCAGCTGATCGGTGATGTCCTGTCGATTCGCATCGAGATGACAGTCAGAGATGAACAGGTATTCGTCCATCGTAGCCGGGCTCCAGGCTTACAGGCGAGATGTGGCTGTAATCGTGATAGCTTCCAGCGGTACGTTTTGATGACCGCCTTTGTCACCGGTTTGAACCTGCGCCATGGCGTCTACCACATCCATGCCATCGGTAACCTTGCCGAATACTGCGTAACCCCAACCCTGCATCGACTCACTGGTAAAATTCAAAAATGCATTATCCACCAGGTTGATGAAAAACTGTGAAGTGGCCGAATGAGGGTCGCCGGTACGTGCCATGGCGAGAGTGCCACGGTCATTTTTTAAGCCGTTTTTAGCCTCATTTTCTATCGATGCACGATTACTGGGTTTATCACGCATATCCTCGGCAATACCCCCACCCTGAACCATAAAATTAGGAATGATGCGATGAAATATCGTATCGACAAAATAACCGTCATCGACATAGGCAAGAAAATTGGCGCTAGTATTGGGAGCATTTTGCATATCCAGTTCGATGGTTATATTGCCCATCGAGGTTTCGAATAATACGGAGGCGTTTTCGGTGGTGGCTTCATTCATAGGTTTGTTACCTTTAATGGTGGAAAAGAAAACCAGGGATAAAATAGCCGCAAGCACAACAGCAAGAGGTAAAATCATTTTGTTCATCGGCAATCCAGTGGTTAAAAAGATTAGGCGGATTTTACTGATTTGTTTGGGTAGATGGAAGATGATTAGGAGTTTCACTTGCAATGTCGATATCATACACTCTACCCCTTTGTCTAAATATCCAGTTAAAGCTATCCGACACCGCATTATGCTAAGCATTTACAACAGTCTGACCAATAGAAAAGAAATTTTTAAGCCCATCGAACCCGGCAAGGTGCGGATGTATGTTTGCGGTATGACAGTTTACGATTATTGTCATATCGGACATGCGCGGGTATTGGTGGTGTTTGATGTGGTCTATCGGTATTTACGGTATCTTGGTTATGACGTGACCTATGTGCGTAATATCACCGACATCGATGATAAGATAATTAATCGCGCCAATGAAAAAGGAGAGGATTTTCTCGCATTGACCCAACGATTTATTGACGCCATGCACGAAGATACCGATCCGTTGGGCATATTACGTCCCAGCAGCGAACCCAAAGCGACGAACCATATTCAAGCCATATTAGAAATGGTCAAAGTCCTTATTGAGAAGGGTTTTGCTTATCAGGCGAGCAATGGTGATGTTTACTTCGAAGTCGCCAGGTTTGATCATTACGGTGAACTGTCGGGCAAGAAAACTGAAGACCTCAGAGCAGGGGAGCGCGTCGAAGTCGATCCAAACAAGCGTGCACACGGTGATTTTGTGTTGTGGAAGTCTGCCAAACCTGGTGAGCCATCCTGGCCTTCGGCATATGGAGACGGACGACCCGGCTGGCATATTGAGTGTTCCGCGATGTCGACGCAGATGCTCGGTAATCACTTCGACATTCATGGTGGTGGGCACGATCTGCAGTTTCCGCATCATGAAAACGAAATCGCACAAAGTGAGTGCTGCACTGGGGAGACCTTCGTCAACTACTGGATGCACAATGGCTTTGTTCAGGTCAATCAGGAAAAGATGTCGAAATCGCTGGGCAACTTTTTTACCTTGCGTGATGTCATGCAGGATTATAAAGCCGAGGAGATTCGCTATTTTATCCTCAGCAGTCACTACCGGAGCCAGCTCAACTACTCGGATGAGCAATTGAACCAGGCCCGTAGTGCCTTACAACGACTGTATGGAGCTTTACTGGATACCGAAACGGTAGCAGTGCCACAGCAAACTGAGTATCAACAGCGGTTCGAACAGGCAATGAATGATGATTTCAATACCGCCAATGCCATTGCTGTTTTGTTCGATCTTGTGCGGAAAATAAACCGTGCCAAAACTGAAAATCCAGATACAGTTAACGCCCTGGCCAGTCTACTGAAGTACCTGGGTGGAATTA
>JAAENK010000310.1 GCA_024224415.1 Gammaproteobacteria bacterium
GAATAATTTACGCAATGATTGCCAACCACTATGCAATGGAATTTACCCAATAGCCTCACTGCTTTTCGTATCGCCATCATTCCGGTGTTGGTGATAATGTATTTGTTCGGGAGCTGGCCTATGCGCAATGAATGGCTAACGGTGGTGTTTGTGGTGGCCGCAATAACCGACTGGCTGGATGGTTATCTTGCGCGCAAGATGAATCTAAGCTCGCCGTTTGGTGCCTTTCTTGATCCGGTCGCGGATAAATTAATCGTTTCCACTGCGCTGGTGTTGCTGGTATCAGATGCAACGATACTGGATCGGGCATTTTCATCGGTTCTCTTTATTATTTCGGTTGCAGTGATTATTGGCCGTGAGATCGTGATTTCCGCCCTGCGCGAAGTCATGGCCGATATGGGCAAGCGCGGCGAGGTTGCGGTGGATAAAACGGGTAAATATAAAACTGCATTTCAGCTGATTTCGATCTCCATGTTATTGTATGCCCAGCCACTATTTGGCCTCCCTGTCTTTAAAATTGGTGAAGCCTTGCTGTATCTGGCGGTGGGCCTGACGCTATGGTCGATGTGGGTCTATTTGAGTGCGGCGGCAAAATCGTTCGAAGGCTGATTTTGTAGTTGACATGCGGTCAAGCATGGGTAGAATCCTCTGCCCTGTTAGCGGGAATAGCTCAGCTGGTAGAGCACGACCTTGCCAAGGTCGGGGTCGCGAGTTCGAATCTCGTTTCCCGCTCCAGA
>JAAENK010000311.1 GCA_024224415.1 Gammaproteobacteria bacterium
CGTGCCTGAAACGGAATGCCGATGGCGTTTGGCATGTGACCGACATCCATCGCCACTTCGCGGCTAAACAGATTGGTAGTGCGTGCGCCTCCGACCCAGAGCTCGGCCCCGGCAAGTCCGCCGTGCTCGTGTACCTGTTCAGTCATCAACGCATGCGCTTTGATATCTCCCTGATCCCACAACGACGCATAAGGGTGGGGCAAGTCATCGGATGCCGGATGTATTGAACAGTATTCGGTGCAGACCACTCCCCAGCCACCCTCGGCTTTCATGCCGCGTAATGCGGCAACCATGCGTGGCCGCAACCAGCCCAGGCCAGTACAATGAGGGACCTGGTAGAAGCGGTTTTTTGCCGTAACCGGGCCGATTTTAACCGGTTCGAACAATACGTCGTAACGTGGGTCGCGTTTGTGCATTGATTTTCTCTGTATGATTTAATTTTCGAGCTGGATGATTTCACGCCGAAATGGCAGGTCGGGGTTTTCTGGCGGCGCATCCATTTCGCGCGCGACCCGATGACCTTCGTAAACGGCTGCGGCGATGGTAGACGGACACAAACTGTCACCGATTGCAGTAACCGAAGCAATGCCCGATTCGGCCAGCAAATCGGGATCTTCGCTCAGCTTCAAATAGATTTCATCGTTCGGTATGCGTGACGTGACCAACACCAAACTTGCCGCCGCGAGCGAACCTGGTTGTTCGGTGTAGACACAGCTGGTTTCGACAGTGTCCACACCTATGCGAGTAATATTATGCGACGTCACGACCTTGATACCGAGGTCCATTATCCGTGCCTGGATACGGTGCTGCTCCATCGTATTTTCAGTCCAGGGTGAAACTTCTGTTGAAGGGGTTAACAGCGTGATATCGTGCCCCTCGAGCTTCAGTTTCTCCGCAATCAATGCACCCATGTAATACCTGTCGTCGTCGAACACGACCACCGGGCCGGCCAGCTGCGTTCCGGAAAAAATGTCTGCCGGAGTCACCACATGATTTTGATCGGCGCCGGGAATGGCTTGCCAATTGGTCACACCGGTACCGTCATCGCGCCAGCTTGCGCCAGTGGCGAGGATCACGTGTTTATAGTCGAGCGCCAGAATATCTTCTGCACTCAGCGCATTATCGAAATAGACTTCGACATTTTCCATTTGCTGGATACGTCCCATGCGCCAGTCGCGCACCCGCGCCCAGGCCGCCAGCCCTGGCAGGCTGCTTTCCAGCGAGACACGCCCGCCTGGCTCGGTTTGGGCTTCGGCCAATGTTACCGGGTAACCGCGTTGCCCAAGGGCGCGTGCCGCTTCGAGGCCAGCAGGTCCGGCGCCAACCACGAGAAAGCTATCGTCCGAGCCCTTTGGCGCAATAAACTCGGGATGCCAGCCTCGACGCCACTCTTCGCCGACGCTTGGATTTTGCGTACAGCGCATCGGTGTAAAGGTCAATTGCCCGGAAACACAGGTATTGCAACCAATGCATTCACGAATTTCGTCTTCGCGACCCTGTTCGATTTTCATCGGCAGGAACGGGTCGGCGATGGAAGGTCGAGCCGCGCCGATCATATCCAGCACGCCGCGATTGATCTGGCTGACCATGGCATCGGGTGAAGTGAAACGACCGACACCGACGACCGGTTTACTGGTCATTTTTTTCACAAAGGCAACATATTGTTCCTGAAAACCTTCGTCACTAAAGCGCGATGTTTGTGAATCATTCTCCCAACTACTGAGATTAACGTCCCACAGATCGGGCAACTCCGCCAGCATTTCAATTATTTCACGGCCTTCGCCAGCGCTGGTGATGCCTTCCGGCCCCAGCAATTCATCAACTGCCATACGAATAGCGACTGCGCAGCGGTCACCTACGGCATCACGGGTTTCTTCGAGTACTTCGCGCAACAGGCGCACGCGGTTTTCGAGGCTGCCGCCATACTCGTCACTTCGCTGGTTGCGGCGCGACGAGAGGAAATGCATCAGTAAGGTCGAATCATGACCGGCGTATACGTAGATGATGTCGGCATCGGCATGTTTTGCCCGCAGCGCTGCATTACGGTGCCAGCGGCGAAATTCACGGATATCTTTTTTACTCATACCACGGGTATGGGTCGGTTGATTATCAACCGAAGCCTGGTGCGACGGACCAATCGGTGGCAGTCGGGTGTAGAGGTTCTGCGCACCGACACCGTTATGCGCCAGTTGCACACCTGCTAACGCACCATGGCGATGCACGGCCTCAACCATCAGGCCCAGACATTTTTCATCATAATCATCCCACAGGCGCGCTTGAGGTTCGGGAGTGTAATCGGAAGTAGGGTGGATCATGCATTCTTCCGTGCAGATCACTGCCCAGCCGCCTTCGGCCTTGGCTTCACGCATTTTTGCATGCGTTTGCGGCCAGTTGAAACCCATGCCATTGCAGTGGGGTACCTGGTAAAAACGGTTCCTGGCGGTGACCGGGCCGATTTTTATCGGTTCAAATAATACGTCGTAACGAGTGTCTCGGGGCATATCGACTTCTTCTTGTTGATAATGTGTTGATAGGTACAAATATACCAGAAACCACAGTCACTCGGGAGCATCAGCAAGAACTAAGGGTATTAAAATGGCCAGACAATCAAAATCATTGGAATCGACACTACTACTACGATAATTTCCAGTGGCAAGCCCATACGCCAGTAGTCACCAAATCGATAGCCACCCGGTCCCATAATCAGGGTATTGTTCTTGTGACCGATAGGCGTTAAAAAAGCACAGGAGGCGGCAACTGCAACCGCCATCAGGAAAGGATCGGGATTAACGCTCAAACGATTGGCGATATCGATGGCAATCGGCGCTGCAATGACGGTAGTCGCGGTATTGTTCAGCACATCGGACAAGGTCATGGTGACGATCATCAACAAGGTCAGCACGATGACCGGTCCGTAACCCGCGGCAAAGTTGACGATTTCCTGCGCAATCAGCGCAGTACCGCCGGAGGCTTCCAGTGCCGAACCAATAGGAATCATCGAACCCAGTAGCACGATTACCGGCCATTCGATTGAGGTATAAATTTCTCGCAGCGGCACGATATTAAAACCAATCATCACCATACACACCACCGCCAGGGCTTCGGGCAAATGCATCAGACCAGCGGTTGCTGCCGCGATGGCGGTGATAAAGCTCGCCACCGCGATCCATGCCTTGTTACGTTGCACCAGTTGTAAATCACGCGCCTGCAACGGCAGGCCACCTAGCCAGTTGATAACATCGCCGAGCCGATCCGTGGGGCCAAGCAATAGCAATACATCGCCGACCTTGATGGGTAATTTCCGTACCCGGTCACGGAACGACTGACCACGCCGCGATACGCCCAGTAGCGTGACGCCGTGTCGATATAACAACTTCAAACTCAATGCGGTGCGACCTGCGATACGGGCATTCTCCGGCACTACAACTTCCACCAGCGAGAGATCATCGCCGACAATACCACCGTGCTTTTCAGATCCTACGTATTCGAGGCCCAGTGCGCCCACAAAGGCGTCGATGGCCTCGGCGTTGGCTTCAATCACCATCAGGTCGTTTGCCGCAATTACTTCATGCCTCGCCCGACCGGGTAAGCGCCGTCCATTACGCACCAGGCCGATGATAGCGATATCGGCATGCTCGGCCTCGTCATCAAGTTCACGGATTTTGCGCCCGATTACGCTCGAGTCTTCGCCCACCCGGACCTCGGCGATATATTGTTGAATATCAAACAATTTACCGGCTTCACCCTGCCCGCTACTCGGCAAAGGAATCAGGCGCCAACCGACTAATGCAATAAAAATCACCCCGACCAAAGCGGTAACCGCACCGACCGGCGAAAAATCGAACATGCCGAAGGGTTCACCAACCGCCTGCTCGCGAAAGCTGGCGATGATAATATTAGGTGGCGTACCGATCAGCGTAATCATACCACCGAGTATCGAAGCAAAAGACAGCGGCATTAAACTCAATGCCGCACTACGTTTTGCTTTCGCCGCGGCCTGCATATCAATCGGCATAAGCAGCGCCAGTGCGGCAACATTATTCATCAGCGCCGACAAGATTGCTGCAACACCCGACATCACGCTGATATGCATAAACAACGAACGGCCCGCATCAATTACATGCTTCGCAATCAGCTCAATCGCACCCGAGTTAGATAGCCCTCGGCTAACAATCAATACCAACGCGATGATTACGGTAGCGTGATGCCCGAAACCCTCAAACGCCGATTCCTGCGGCACCACACCGATGATAATGGCAAAGATTAAAGCGCCGAAGGCCACCAGGTCGTAACGGATTTTGCCCCACACCAGCATGCCGAATACGGCGGCTAGCAGGCAAAAAAGTATGATTTGGTCGATTGTCATGTAAATGCCTCTAGAAGCCAGTTATAGGTAACAGGCTATTTAGCCATTTTACTATGGCCTTTTCCCCGTAGCTTGTCGAGTGCCAAAATGACAAGTGTTAGTAGTACATAGTAGCCTTTTGAAGCTATGAAACCATTCTTGCTATTCGGGTTCAGCAATAGTTCAGCTCGCAGCCTCTAACATCACCCAGTCAAAAAATACTTATCGTTCTAGGAGGTTTAGATTGTGCTTTATACGTCGGAAAAAATTAGCACCTTAAGGTTCCTTGCATTACTCGTCCTTGGCATGCTTGCCTTTACTTCAAGCGCCCAGAGTGATTACTCTAACCCAATTGAAGACACCTCGATCAGATTATTCTCAACCTACGAATCCAATGGCAGAGACTATATTGAGGGCATTGGAGTGGGGTTTGCCTCCCTAGACCCTCGTACAAAACTTGGACTCGAATTCAGCACATCAATAAACAATGCCAAAATCATGGCGACCGATGGATATATTGAAGAATTTTTGGCCTGGCAGGGAACTGCCAGATACGGGCTCTTCTCCATATTTTCAGTTTATGCTGAGATTGGCCTGGATTTGACCGAACTTCTTTTTCATGACCTGCGTTATGGTGACCACGATGAGCACCAAGAAGAATATCATAACGATATTGATGCCTTTGTCGGAGTTGGCGCAGGTGTAAGGGCTGGTCAGTTTGTATTTGAAGCATTTACCAGATTAAGAGCAATCGACAGCTTGCATTGGGAAGCCGAGTCGGAAGTCTTTAATGGGGCTCAGTTATCAATTAGCTTTTAGTACGTGATCCCAGGCCTATACAGTGATTTGTTTAAAGGTCTATTGTACGCGTTGATAAATCAAAGATGAGCCACCGATATCCGGAAGCGGTCGTTCAATATTCAGCGAGGAAATGGTGCTTTCGGCACTTTGCGGACATTGTGATAGGGTTTCATGCATGAGATGATAGTGGAAACAGAATGCAGCATAAGTCAATATTCGTGCGTGTCACATAATCACCTGTAGGCCCCACAGAGCATAATCAATTTATTCGGAGTAGGATATGGATGATATCCAGATTATTGATACGAATGATGAGAATATTCGTGAGTATGGTGTTTGCGGGTATAAAAATATCAAACGACCAGGGTACTCTGAAAAAATTGAATGGCTCAAAGAACGGTTCAGAGAAGATCTTATAATAAAAACGCTTTATTCTGAAAAAGATGGTACCCAGGGGATGATTGAGTATATCCCTGGTGCGTATTGCTGGAGGCCAGTTGATGCCGAAGGGTATATGTTTATTCACTGCATATTTTCAGGGTTCAAAGGAGAGTACAAAGGAAAAGGTTATGGGACTCTCTTATTAAATGAGTGCTTGGATGATGCACAGCAAAAAAATATGTCTGGTGTGGCGGTAGTTACCCGGAAAAGTTCTTTTATGGCAGGTAATGAATTATTTACCAAAAATGGATTCACAGTTGTTGATAAAGCACCACCAGACTTTGAACTACTTGTGAGGAAATTTGGGAAAGCTAAAAAAACCCCTTCGTTCAAGGTAAATTGGGGAGAAGAAGAGCTAAAACGTTATGGGAAAAGTCTCACCATAATAAGGGCAGACCAATGTCCTTATACCGTAAAGAATGTTCGTGAAATTATTGAAACGGCAAAAACAGAATACAATATTGAGCCAAATGTGATTGATCTAAAAAATTGTAAGGAAGCTCAGAGTAGTCCATGTGCATTCGGGTCTTTCTGTATCGTATATGATGGCCAAGTTGTATCGCATCATCCAATAAGCAACGGGCGTTTTAAAAATATTATGAAAAAGGTCATGAGTTTAGAGCTGCTCGGAGCTTTTACAGTCATGGTTACCTTGCTTACAATAATGCCAGGGCCTGATAAATTAGATGCAGGAACTGCAATAAATTCAATAATTTAGATTTGTAACAAATATTTTTTGAACCGCTATCAAAATCAACAATTTAGTAATAAACAATAAAACAGATACTTAGCTATTCAGTTCAATTTCGCCCCTGGCACCATCACTTTGTTTTTTTAACTTCCCATAACGTTCAATTTGTAATCTGAAAGCCTTATTTAAAGCCATGCTGCATTTAGTGCCCTATTCAGATTAGGCCTGTGGCAATTCCAGTTCCCAGGGCTAACATCATTGTCCCAACGATTTTGCGGATCAGATCCATGGTGATCTTCTTGATCAAACGTGTTCCTATGAACGCGCCCAAAAATGCCGCCAGCGATGCAGCGACAATAAGACCTCCCACCCCGGATTCGAGCTCGACGGACCAGCTTTTACAAAACGCGACTCCATAAACCAGAATCCGTGCGAGATCCGCGATAACCGCGCACACGACACCGCTTCCTATGAACGCCTCCTTACTCAAACCGGACTTGATTAAAAAGGCGGAGCGTAAGGCGCCCTGGTTTCCTGACAAGCCTCCGAAGAACCCGGAGAGAGCACCACCCAGTACGAGGTAGCGTTTATCGAATGAAACTTCTTTAAGGCCAGGAATCAGGTCGAACAAGGCGAATATAACGATCAATACGCCAATAACCAATTTCACGACTGTTAGTTCGTGAACTTCTTCACCAATGGAGTAGCTGGTAAGGGCAGGGATTGATGTGAACATACCGAGCAGTGAGGCACCAACAAAAGCTGCCGCCATGGCGGCAACCCCGAAGCGCAGTACTATGCCCCTGTCGGCATTTCTGCCGACCAGGACGACCTTGAAAATATTGTTGGCCAGATGTACCACCGCCGTCGCGGCAATGGCGATGTGGACGGGAAAGAAAATGGCGAAGACCGGCATCAACAGCGTTCCCAGCCCGAACCCCGAAAACAGGGTTAGGGCGGAAACAATCAGGGCCGCCAGGCAGACGACTAAATAGTCCATACTTCCAGAGAAAAAGTCACGACCATCCCTGGTCGCTAAATTTCCGAGGAGGTCTTTCCCTAAAAACCGGCTTTGATTTCTTCGTACAGGGTGTTTGAGTCGGTGTCAAAGGCTTGTGTCTGAGGTGTCATAAAATGCCCCGCGCCCAATACCCCCGCTACATCGAGACTCAGCCCCAAATCTGCCAGTTTTTCTTCCGTAAAAGAAGCCAGCGCTTTAGCATTTGAGTGACCGTACCCGTCTACTTCAATTTCGTATCGACCGCGCTCGTAACTCAGCATTGAATCAACAATGTCGTGAGCCTTTTCGAGATGTGGTGCGTCTCTGTGTATCATCACGCCGCCCACCCAGGTTAGCGCTCCCTCTTTGGGTTTTGCAAATTTAACGGGGATCCCTTCGCCCCTGAGAGAAACCGCGGAATCGTTCCAGGTCATCGCCGCTACTATTTCGCCCGATGCCAATGCCTGATTCGTTGTGGTGGTGTCACTGGCGTATGTTCGGATTAGCGGACGTTGTTTCCTTAGCAAAGCCGCAACTTTATCCAGACTTTCTTTGGTATGAATTTCAGTGAAATCAACACCGGCGTAAATGGCTGCACACCACCATGCGTCACCAGCACCTCCAAGCATCGAAATCTTTCCTTTGTAACGCTCATCCCACAGCACATTCCAGGACTCTTCACCTCCCTCGAATTCTACAAGGTCAGTTCGATAGGTGATGGAGGTCTGGCCCCAGTCAAATGGTGCAAAATAAATTGTATTATTCGCTACATCATTTCCAGGTAGATCTATAAGCTCAGGTATAACATCACCCCAGTTCTTCAGCTTCGAAGTGTCAATGGGTTGGAATAAACCACTTTCTACCCAACGTGGAATTTCGGCGTTGTATGGATGCGCCACATCGGCGACAAAGCCGGCGCGCATCTTGGTAAAGCCTTCTTCAGAGCTACCGTAGGCCGCAAAATTGGGTGGCTCGCCATGTTTTTCTGTGTAGTCAGGAAACAACTCCGGTAGATCCCATCCCCCCCAGGTAAAAAAGGTTGCTTGATCTTCCGGCGATGCCATTGCCTTTCCGGATAGCATTGGTGCCGCCACCAGGCTAATCCCGGCTGCGGCTAACACTTGACTGAATTGTCGCCGGGACAATTTTCCATCGCGTATCCGCTCAATTAGTTCGTCGTGTGATAATTCGCTCTTCTTCATAATTCATGCACTCCTGAGTTTAATGGACGTTTACTCGCACTATAATATTCGCAGTGCAATTCGAATGTATCGGAATGTTCAAGGAAACAAATCAATGGTTCCATTGACAAACCTTTCCTGAGAGAGATACTATCTGACTGGTCAGTCAGTTACAAGCATAAGCAATAGCGTTCGAGGTTCTCGCTTTTCACCGTGATAATAAAATTTATATATCGAGACTATTTTTCTGCCACTTTCGAGCATATCTGGACAATAAAAACAATAAGTTAGTGAAAAATTTGAATGACAAGCGCAGGGCGCGGGGTAATGAGACTCGATCACGTATTCTCAAATCAGTCATTACCATAATTGCAACCCTGGGACTCGGTAATTCAACCTTGGATCGGGTTGCTGAGCATGCAGGGGTTTCGCGGGCACTGGTGGTGTTTCACTTTAAGTCGAAGAAGAAACTTATCCAGGAAGGACTGGACTATCTCGGCAGAATATACAGTCAAGGCTGGGATTCCGTGGCAGCTAGTAGTGAGGACTTTACAACCATGGAGAAAATTCTTTGTTTGATTAACTATGATATTCGGTTCGTTAGAGATAACCGGGAATATCTCTCCGTATGGGCCGCATTCTGGGGAGAATCTAAGGGTAGCGTGCTATACCGTGAACAAGCTGTACCCAGGGACCAACGATATACGAAGGAATTGAAGGAACTGCTTGCTAGATATATTACCGAGGAGGGCTATGAAATACAGAATTTGCATTTAATAGTTTCCGGACTTAACGCAATGCAATTCGGAATTTGGATCGAGTCTCACCTTGATCCCAAACCTGATGATTACCAAACAGGAATGGCAGCAGTGCAATTGTTTCTTGCCAACACATTTCCCAAAAAACCACTGCCAGAAATACCAACAATCCAGTAATGATCGACTTCGCATATTTATGACCACTAATTTCTTCCAGACAATAGAACATTGAACGATTCCGAAACTATAGCTGAATTCAAAAACGGCTCAGCTCAAAGCTCGTTGCGCGGTCGCTTGTATGCACTATTCCTGCGTAGTGAAGCTACTAGGGGTTATGCCCTGTTATCCCCGACTCTGGTGGTAATGACAGTTGCCATGTGTGTTCCCTTCGCAATCATGATACTGATGAGCTTCTGGACTCAAATCGGATGGGATTTCGACACTACACTAACACTCGCGAACTATGAAAAAACGGTTGACCGACCTATATTTTCGCGACTACTACTACGATCATTGGCAATATCTGGTTCTTGCACACTTGCCACCGTTTTACTTTCTTACCCCATGGCCTACTACGTGGCATTTCATGTCCATAAGAACAAGCTGGCATGGATAATATTAATGAC
>JAAENK010000312.1 GCA_024224415.1 Gammaproteobacteria bacterium
GACGATGTATCGTCAGAGCCCCAACCCATCGGCACCCCCGACATGGTCAACCCGACTGATGAGTCCGATTCAAATCAACCGGATTTAACACCGGAAGATCCAGCTACCGAAGAATCCGTTGCTGCCCCCCAACCCGACACTGAAGCGACAGAGGAAGCCGATTCGGTTCCCACAGAAGAAGCGACCGATGAGGCGCTAAAAGACTTTGTCGATCGACGTAAGGCTTCGATGGACGATGCCTGGTATTAATTTGAAATATTGACTATTTTTTGGGGAAGAAACCATGTCCAATGACCCGCTGCTGCAACCCTACCAGCTCAAGCACCTGACGCTGAAAAACCGCATCATGACAACCAGTCATGAACCCGCCTACCCTGAAGACGGTATGCCCAAGGAGCGCTACCGCGCCTATCATGAAGAACGTGCTCGCGCAGGTCTGGGCATGACCATGACCGCAGGTTCAGCCGCAGTGTCCAGGGATAGCCCGCCTGTTTTCAATAATATTCTGGCCTACAGGGACGAAGTCGTACCATGGATGAAGCAAGTGGTTGATAGTTGCCACGAGCACGGTTGTGCGGTAATGATTCAACTCACCCATCTCGGTCGCCGCACCGGCTGGAACAAGGGCGACTGGTTGCCGGTGGTTTCACCGTCGCACAATCGTGAACCCGCACATCGCGCCTTCCCAAAAAAACTCGAAGACTGGGATATCGAACGCATTGTCTCTGACTATGCCGATGCCGCCGAGCGTATGCAGGCGGCCGGTCTCGATGGCATCGAATTGCAGGCCTATGGTCACCTCATGGATCAATTCTGGTCGCCATTAACTAACACTTTAGATACACCATACGGTGGATCACTGGAAAATCGTTTGCGATTTTCCATGGAAGTTTTAGGAGCGATTCGCAAACGTGTCGGTAATGAATTTATAGTTGGCATACGTTACACCGCCGATGAAGTGTCCGAAGGTGGAATTACCGCAGAAGAAGGCATCGAAATTTCCAGATACCTGAAAAACTCCGGTCTGGTCGATTTTCTCAATGTTATCCGGGGCCATATCGACACCGATCCAGGACTCTCCGACGTGATACCTGTGCAGGGCATGCGCAGTGCACCTTTTCTGGATTTTGCCGGAGAAGTTCGTAAGGCAACAGGTATGCCGACTTTTTATGCAGCACGCGTTCCCGATGTCGCCACCGCGCGCCACGCGATAGGGGCCGGCCTGGTTGATCTGGTCGGCATGACACGCGCACATATGGCTGACCCGCATATTATTAGAAAAATCATTGAAGGCCGCGAAGATGATATCCGCCCCTGCGTCGGTGCTACCTATTGCCTGGACCGCATCTACCAGGGTGGTGATGCCCTGTGCATGCACAATGCCGCCACCGGCCGTGAACTTAGTATGCCGCATGATATTCCGGCGGCGGAAAGTAAACGAAAAGTCATCATAGTCGGCGCCGGTCCAGCTGGTCTTGAAGCGGCGCGTGTCGCCGCCGAGCGCGGCCACACCGTCACGGTTTTCGAAGCTACCGCCGAACCGGGCGGTCAAATGCGCCTCGCCGCACAAAGTCCGCGTCGGCGTGAAATGATTTCGATCATCGACTGGCGCATGGCGCAATGTAACAAACACAATATCGAGTTTCGTTTCAATACCCTGGCTGAAGCTGATGACATTCTCGCTGAAAATCCAGATGTCGTAATCATCGCCACCGGCGGCTTGCCGCACACCGAAGTTCTTGAACAGGGTAATGACCTGGTGGTATCTAGCTGGGATATAATTTCTCGCAGCGAACAGCCCGGGAAAAATGTACTGATTTACGATGATGCAGGCGATCACGCCGCACTCCAGGCGGCCGAAGTTATTGCCGACACTGGTGCCAATGTCGAAATCATGACCCCAGACCGAAGTTTTGCACCCGAGGTAATGGCGATGAACCTGGTACCTTATATGCGCAGTTTGCAGGATAAAAATGTCAGCTTCACTGTCACCTACCGTCTGAAAGCAGTTGAAAAAGATGGTAATCGTCTACTAGCCACTGTCGGTAGCGATTACAGCGAACTCAGAAAACAATGCAGCTACGACCAGGTCATTGTCAATCACGGTACTATCCCGCTGGATGAGCTCTATTTTGAATTAAAATCCCAATCATCCAACCTGGGCTCAGTCGACCACGAAGCATTAATCGCCGGCAAACAGCAAAACCTTAACTCTAACCCAGAGGCGAGCTTCCAGCTATTTCGTATTGGCGATGCGGTATCGGCGCGTAATACCCATGCTGCAATTTATGATGCCTTGAGATTAATGAAAGATATTTGACCCAGGCTGCAATCTGTGAAGAGCCTTCCTTGACCTGTTTTTATACTGATTTAAGGGACTTGATCAAGCTCGATAAGAAGCTTTCCTGTGTCTGGCGTGCAGTCCCTCGATCCTGCTCAATCTTTTCGGTTTGAACTTCGACGCGTTTCACTACCTGGACCAGGGCTTTACCCTGCGAATTCGATAATTCTTTTTTCCTGATAGTCTGGGCGATATCAGCGCCAAGACGCGCCACCATTCTACCGACCCTGGATTTATGCTTTTTATCCGAAGCTTCCACTGCCTTTAACAGTATCTTCATATCATCGGCAGTGCGATACATTATTTCCCACTGTTGATCCAGTTGGGCTTCGACTGCCATCGATTTAATTTTAGCATCCAGACCTTCAATCATAATGGTTATGTACTCGGTAAGGCGCGATACTTTGTCGGGATCATCTGGCATGTTACGAATCAGGATCGTGGCTTTTGAGCTGTTAATGGCCAAACGTGTACCAAATTTAACAATACGATCCTGGCTGTTCAGACTCAACAGAATCTGTTCTTCCATGGGTCGACAAATATCATCGCTAAACCAGAATAGTGCTTCTACTTCGGTCATAAATAGCAGACTACTGTCGAGTTCAAAACGGCCAAGACAGTTAAAAACCACTTTTGACAGGCCATGAAATTCGGTTTGCTTGAAACAGTCATGTAAAAAGTTAACCACCATATTGAGCTCGCTGACGTTTCCCTGATTTGTAATCAGCGTCTGAACCACACTATCGGTAATATCCTGTAACTTTTGTTTCTTTTTTCCGGCCTCGAGAACGATTTCAATCTTGCGCAGCAATATTTCCTCACTGAAAGGCTTGGTAATGTAGTCATCACCACCAGCATGATAACCCGCCATCAATTCAGCCTCGGTTGCCAGTGCAGAAACGAAAACCACGGGGATATCGGCAGTTTCCGGGTTATCGCGCAACTGCAAACAGGTCTCCAAACCGTCTATGCCAGGCATATTGACATCCAGCAATATCAGATCGGGTATGTGCTTACTAACAATATCAAGGCACTCGCGCCCACTGGTAACCGACTCCAGTTGGTATTTGTCGTCGAGTAATTCCTCCATAATAGCAATGTTTATTGGTTCGTCATCCACGCAGAGGATAAACGCTTCATTACTCATATTTCTATTCCGGTATATATCAGAATGTTTAAAAGCTCCATCCTTGATAGCAAATCCAGAAGAAAATGCACACAGCCTTCCGACATGACTTGCATAATAACCTATACATGAAACAATTGACCCTGATTAGTCTATAATTTACATCTATTTCGGCCATTTTTTATGAGGGAAAACTATGACGGACAACACAGTTACCATTACCGATAACCGTAATGGTGCTCATGCCGATTTTGACATCCTCGACCCCGTGGTGGGCAACTCCTGTATTGATGTACGCCAACTGACCAGCAAACTTGGATTATTTACTTACGATCCTGGCTTCCAGGCCACAGCGAGTTGTAGAAGTGACATTACCTATATTGATGGTGACGAAGGCATTCTGCGCTATCGTGGTTATCCAATTGAACAACTTGCCGAGCATAGCAATTACCTCGAAACCAGCTATCTGCTGATGTATGGCGAACTCCCCTCTGCAGAACAGTATCAGACTTTCAAGACGTCGATAAAAAATCACACCATAGTCCACGAAAGTTTGATGCAGTTTATCAACGGCTTTCATAACGATGCACACCCAATGGCGATGATGGTCGGCGTGGTCGGTGCATTATCGGCTTTTTATCACGACTCACTTGATATTAATGACCCGAAACATCGTGATCAATGCGCACACCGCCTGCTGGCGAAATTGCCTACCATCGCGGCACTTTGCTTCCGCCACGCCATGGGTCAACCACCGGTTTATCCAAGTAATGAACTTGGTTATATCGAAAACCTGTTAAACATGATGTTCAGTTTCCCAAGTGCCGAATATCATGTCAGCCCAATCGCCGCCCGTGCCCTGGAATTGATTTTTATCCTGCACGCCGACCATGAACAAAATGCCAGCACTTCTACCGTGCGCCTGTCGAGTAGCTCAGGGGCTAACCCTTATGCCTGCATCGCCGCCGGCATTACTTCACTGTGGGGTCCGGCGCACGGTGGCGCTAACGAAGCCGTGATTCGCATGTTGGAAGAGATAAACGATCCGGGCGAAATTCAGAATTATGTTTCTCGTGCCAAGGACAAAGATGACAATTACCGACTCATGGGGTTTGGTCATCGGATATATAAAAACCACGATCCTCGCGCGACTATTATTCGCAAGGCTGCCAATGATTTGCTTGATGAGCTGGAAACCATTAACCAACCATTGTTTGAAATCGCCAAACAGCTTGAACGCATCGCTCTCGAAGACGATTATTTTGTCGAACGCAACCTTTACCCAAATGTTGATTTTTACTCAGGTATTATTCTCAAAGCACTGGATATCCCACTCAACCTGTTCACCGTGGTGTTCGCCATGGCGCGCACCGCTGGCTGGATATCGCAGTGGAGCGAAATGATAGTCGATCAGGAGCAACGCATTGGTCGACCAAGACAGATTTATACCGGCATTGAAAATCGGAACTATGTGGACATCTCTAATCGAGGGATGTAAATCAACTTCTATAAATATTGTACATGTTAGATAGCACCGAGCACTCAATCGAGCAATGTCGCGTCGACATTAATCAGGCGGTTTCGGCGATAGAAACCATAATCCTGGGTAAGAGAAACCAGATCAAACTGGCGGTTTGTTGCCTGCTGGCTGGCGGACATTGTCTGATCGAGGATATACCGGGCGTTGGGAAAACCACCCTGTCACAGAGCATCGCCCAGGTATTCGGGCTCGACTTCAATCGCATTCAATTTACCAGCGATTTATTACCTGCAGATATTCTCGGAGTATCTATCTATGACGCGAATAAACAGGTTTTTAATTTCCATCCTGGCCCGATCTTTTCCCACTTCGTGTTGGCCGATGAGATAAACCGCGCCACGCCCAAAACGCAAAGTGCGCTGCTCGAAGCGATGGAAGAGAGGCAGATCAGTGTAGAAGGTGAAACGCATAAGCTCGACGAACCTTTCTTTGTAATCGGTACACAAAACCCGCTAGACCAGTCAGGTACCTTTCCCCTGCCCGAGTCGCAACTCGACCGTTTTATGATGAAGATTCAACTGGGTTACCCCGATGCCGATGCCGAACGCGCGCTACTTTCAGGCAAAAACCCACGCGAAAAAATGTTTCGCATTCAACCCTCGATGACACTGGATCGTTTCCTGCAATTGCAGGAAAACGTCGACCAGATTCACAGCGCCGGCCCACTATTGCTGTATGTGCAAAGCCTGATTCAGGCGACCCGAAATCCCGGTGTATTTGTCTACGGCATTTCACCACGTGCAGGGCTGGCCATTATCCGGGCGAGTAAAACCTGGGCGATGATGAATGGCCGCAGCCATGTCGAGCCCGGTGATGTACAGGCCATATTTGCTGCTGTCTGCGAACACCGCCTGACCGCCACCGAGCAACACAGCAAGCCGGTTAAAAGCATGATCGAAGATTTGCTGGAAGCCGTTGCAATTCCCTAGTGTCTATTTTGTCATTGGCAATGCCCAAACTGATTCGTCGAAGCATCGACGAATGGTTCGCCCGACATAATCCTCCTGCTCAGGGCAGCATCCTGTTGCACAATAGACGTTTATATATCTTACCGACCAGGTTCGGTTACCTGTTCGCATTTTTGTTACTGGTATTGTTTCTCGCCGCAATCAATTACGAAAACAGCATGGCTTTCGTATTGACCTTCATGCTCACTGCACTGGGCATAGTCAGTCTCTGGCAAACACATAAAAACCTGCTGGGTCTGGAAGTCACATTACTCGCACCCAAACCTGTGTTTAACGGTGAACTTTGTGAATTTGAGTTTACCTTGCAACATCACAACAACTGCATTCGTTATGCTGTCGGCCTGCAATACGCGAATCAAACTCCAGTTTACCTAAGCATAGAACCGGGCGGTAATGCGAAAGCTATTTTAAAAATCCAGACCGTTAAACGCGGCCAGTTCAAACCTAAAGGATTGTTTGTATTTACCCGCTACCCGACTGGTCTGTTTCACGCCTGGGGCTGGTTAAGGTTCGACTGCCCAATTCTGGTTTACCCTAAACCACTGGACAATGCGGTATTGCGGGAAACCCTGGTCGAACAATATCAGGGCAAAACTGCAACTAGCACCATCGAAGGCGACGATTTCGCCGGACTACGCGAACATCGCACAGGTGAGTCGTTGAGACATATCTCCTGGAAGGCTTATGCGCAGGGTAAAGGTTTACTCACCAAAACTTTTCAGGGACATGCGCGACCATCATTATGGATAGACTGGAATCAGATCAGCGAAGGCTCTATCGAAGACCGACTGTCATACATGACTTCGCTGGTGATTTTTGCCGAAAATGAAAACCAGAAATACGGCGTCAAATTACCTGGAATTACTATCGAGCAACAAACTGGCACCGCGCACAAGCAAGCCTGTATGTCGGCCATTGCCACCTTTCAGCAAATTGACTTCGATGAAGATTTCGAGCCTGCCTATGAATAACGCTCGCAAACAGGATTTGCCGATTCGTTCGATCCCCTTCGAGATAGCGGATCGCCAGAGTATCTTTGCGGTGTGTTTCTGTTTTCTATTTGCGATTGCATCACACTTCGTCAACTTACCTGTTTGGGTAAGCCTTTTAGTCATATTCGCACTCGCCTGGCGTAGCCTGGAAAACCTGGGATATCTAAAGTCAGTGTCAAAGTGGTTGTTGATACCGATGGTTTTATTCGGTGGTATCGGTGTTTTCGCAGAATACTGGACCATTGTCGGTCGTGACGCCGGACTTGCCCTGCTTACCGTGATGACTTCTTTTAAAATTCTGGAAAGCCGCAATCACCGCGATTTACTCATTTTGATATTTCTCTGTTACTTTCTCATTGCCACGCATTTCCTGTTTTCGCAAAGTATCCTGACTGCGGTATTAATGGTAGCGACCCTGGTGGTGATTACCACCACCCTGGTAACACTCAACCAGCGGGATTCACGAGTTAGCATAAAAACCCGGCTGATCGACAGCTCTCGCCTGATCGCGATGTCGGTACCTATAATGCTGGTACTATTCGTGCTAGTACCCCGTATTCCCGGCCCGTTGTGGGGTATAAGCAACGAACAACGTGGTGGTATCACCGGTTTAAGCGACAGTATGTCACCCGGGAAAATTTCTAATTTGATTCGCAGTAACGAAGTTGCCTTTCGGGTTGATTTTCTATCCGATGTCCCGGCTCAGCACCAACTCTACTGGCGTGGACCGGTAATGGCTACATTTACTGGTCAACGCTGGTACAAATTGCGCCGCAATCGAATCGACCGATTAAATATTAAGTCTGTGGAACCCCCCACTAAATACACGGTGACTCTGGAACCAAATGGTGAACACTGGCTACTCGCGCTCGATATACCTACCCAACTGGTAAAGGACAGCCTGATAAACGCAGACTATCAGCTCATTAGCCTGAAGCCGATTAACGACCTGAAGCGATATACCCTCGAATCAAGACTTAATTCCAGTATCGGCCTGGAAGAAGATCTCGAATACCTGAACCTGACCAGCCAGTACCCTCCAGACTCGAACCCACAGACTATAAAGCTTGGCAGGCAACTGGCGTTACGGTACAAAAACAAGTCAGAAATAATTGAGCATGTATTGCGTATGTTTAACGAAGAGGAGTATACCTATACCCTAAAGCCGCCCTTTTTACGTAATAATGTAGTCGACCGGTTTCTATTTGAAACCAAACGCGGATTTTGTGAACACTTCGCCGGTAGCTTTGCACTGCTCATGCGTACCGCAGGCATTCCTGCAAGAATCGTCACGGGCTATCAGGGTGGTGAATACAACCAGGTTGGTAATTACCTGATTGTACGCCAGTCCGATGCTCATGCCTGGACCGAAGTCTGGCTGCAAAATAAAGGTTGGGTACGTGTCGATCCTACCGCGGCAGTATCACCCTCACGCATCGAACAGGGTATCGACAATGCCCTTGCCGACGAGCGTTCGAGTTTTCGCATCAAGAACAAAAACCCACTTTTTGGCAATCTACTGTATAGCTGGGATAGCTTGCAACATAGCTGGAACGACTGGGTCATTAACTACGATCAAAGCAAACAACGCAGCTTTCTAAAAGACCTGGACATAGGCATCGAGAACGCTGGTGATATGATAATCGCGATGGTGTTTTTACTATCAAGCGTAACCGGCAGCTACTGGTTATTCAGCTGGTATCGAGAACGTCCTTGCCGACCAGAAAGGCACGAAATCCTGTTTCGGCGATTTTTAAGGAAGATGTCGAGTATAGGATTTGATAAAAAAATGGCTGAAGACAATCGACACTTCCTGCTACGAATCGCAGAATCTGATATTGAGCAATATGAACGTATTGCTTTGGTCATCAATCTGTATAACAGGATAAAGTATGGAAGAATCACCGATTCAGAAAAGCGGACAACACAACTGGCCGGATTGATTGCCAGAATATAAACTAAAATGGCATGACTCGAATCAAGTTATTTTGGGGGGGGGGGATAGATAGTCGTCATAAATAATACTTGCTATTCCAGATACTTTATAGAACTATTAGACGGCCAACTAATAAAAAAACAAAGTTGGCTCTAGCTTTTGCGTTTCAAAAAATAAAATTTCTGCAAAGGAGGGGGCAATGCCATTTCTTAAAAACAATTTCACCCTGAGCATGTTGGTTGCCATTTCATTGGCATGTATTACAGTTCAGGTTTCAGAAGTCCAGGCTCACGATGATCTGACATTCTCCAGCTGGCCGGGGCCATATATGCGTAGTCAGATGCTTGGATTTGTTCGTCCCTACGAGGAGCAAAAAGGAGTTCGAGTCAATGTCACGAGCTACAATGGTGGAATAGCCGAGATCCGCGACCAGGTCGAGTCCGCGAATGTAATCTGGGATGTCGTTGACCTGACCCAGGCAGATTCTTTACGAGCCTGTAACGAAGGTCTGCTTGAGAGAATTGACGACATGAAGCTTCCAGATGGCTCTGACGGCAGCAGTGCGCAAAATGATTTTGTCGACGGCGCACTAAATCCCTGCGGTGTTGGCGTCATAGTTTGGGCAACTGCTTTTGCGTACAACAACGATAAATTTGGTGATTCGTCGCCAACCACTATCGCGGACTTTTTCGATACTAAAAAATTCCCCGGTGCTCGCGGTATCCGCAAAGACCCGACGGTGGTTATGGAGTGGGCTCTTATGGCCGATGGCGTGAAACGCGAAGATGTCTACAGCACGCTTGAAACTGCTGATGGCATCAACCGTGCATTGGCGAAAATGGATGCAATCAGACCCGGCTTGAAACTCTGGCAAACCGGACGGGAACCGGTTCGGCTGATCAACGATGGAGATGTTGCCATGTCCATGATCTGGGCAACAACAGGCGCCACCGCATCAAAAGAAAAAGGCGCAAATTTTTCCATGGTATGGGATGGCCGTGTAATTGAACTCGATCTGTTCGGGATTCCAAAAGGTAGTCGCAATAAAGAAAAGGCGCTCGAATTTATCCGTTTCTCGAGTAGTTCTGAATCGCTGGCGAATATGGTCTCGAATTTACCCAACGGTCCAACACGGAAATCTTCGCTGGCATTTTTGTCAGACGAAGTGCTGGCGCAAATCCCGAACGGCCCGGCCTACCAGGATAAGGTTTCAATACTGTCAGATGCACAATGGTGGTCAAATAATCATGCAGTTCTGGAAGAAGCGTTTCAGGCATGGATTGCGAAGGCTGGACAGCAAGGCGCTGCCGGCACAGTGCGTTAATACAGATTAATATTCGCGAGGGGAGATAACAATGAACAACGAGACTCACACACGGCCAGATAACATAGTTGCTAAATCTGGCTTTTTTATGGGGATGAATGCGACCATGGCAATTGCATCCATGGTTATGATCCTGATTTTTGTCGGCTTCACCATCCAGAATGTTGAATATGCCGGTGAAGTTTTCGCAAAAGGTAAAAACTTTATTATCGGCACGCTGGACTGGTTTTATGTTCTGGTGGTGAACCTGGTACTGTTTTTTGTCTTCTGGCTGCTGA
>JAAENK010000313.1 GCA_024224415.1 Gammaproteobacteria bacterium
GTGTAATAGTTTGCTGAAAGGAAAGATAATCAACAATAGAGCTACCAGCAACAAATGCACGACCAGTGGGGGGCTAGTCGGTAATTCAACGATATTGAAACCTGTTAAATTTACAAAATAATGCTGGATAGCGATGATGTCTGGATGCGCGAACAGCTGCATCATCAATCCACTAAATCCGATCACCAGTAGCATAATCAGTATCAGGTAATCGGAAGGTGAAGAAATATATCTAATTCGATCAACGACAATTCGGCGTAACAATAACCCGGCGAGCCCCAGCATCATGGTGTAGGCGGCGTATTTGCCAAAGGGTTGAATCAGCGTCACCCAGAACCAGGGCTGTTCCTGGAAATATCGTATGTGACGCGCTAAAACCAGGAATAGCGAAAAATGGAATATCCAGCCAAATAGCCAGATCCATTTGTTCGACTTAAACAGACTTTCGAATACGGTGACTTCGCGAATCATACGCAGTACCACGCCGCCAGTCGTGGTCGGCGCAGGCGTGGTCGGTATCAACAGCGGGGTTTCGGTGCGCCAATACTGACGCACTTTGTAAGCTAGCCCCAGGATGACAACAGTTGATGCTAACCAGAACAGAATGGCGAAAAACACCTGCATATTTAGGTCACCACCACACTGATTCGATATTATTTATACGCAACCAGTTGGCTTGGGTAAACCGGCGTACTTACAGGCCTGTTTTGCAGGGCCGTAAGGGAATAGCTCGTATAAATACTTGCTATTGCCTTTATCCTTGCCCAGACGTTTGCCGATGGCTTTGGTTAAGACACGTACTGCCGGTGCGATTTGATACTCTTCATAGTATTCGCGCAGGAAGTTGATCACTTCCCAATGATTCTCTCCTAGCTCAGCATCATCGCTGGCCGCAAGAGCATTGGCGACTTCGGGCGACCAGTCACTGAGGTTTGACAGGTAGCCTTCCTCGTCAGTTTCGTAGTTTGTTCCATTTACGTCTAATGGCATGGTTTTTCTCCAGGTGGTTCTGAATCAGTTGATAAAAGTTATAACCAGTTTTGAACCCGGTCATTCTCGGTGGTTAGTTTTACAAAGCCTGCGTAGTCAACCAGCGTTACTTCATCCATAACACGTCGATCCGATAAACCGCGGGCCCTGAGGTCTTCACTCAAAGCAAAAAATTTGACGCCAGTATTGGCCGCTGCTGATATTTGCTCTGAAATAGTAGTATTCTGCAAAGCCGAAACTACGGCATCTTCTATGAGTAATACACTGGCGTTTGCTTTACAGACAGACAAACAGCTTTCCAGTGAATTACGTTCGAAGGCTGATTTGTTAACGGTATGTAATGTCGACATAAGTAGCTGCCTTAGAAATTTAATAGCACGTCGGCCGATTCGATGATTTCGGACAATTCTTCACGGTTGACCAGATGAATAGAGCTTTTTTCAGCCCAGTCATCGTCTTCATCTTCGTAAACCAGCGCCTGCAAATCATCGAGGCTGAGGCCACGTTGTTCTAGTGATTGCTGATCAATATAAATCTGGTTAACGTCGTAATCACCCAGCGCTGCATAGGTTTTGGAAAAATTCTTCATGCCAATACTTTCGGGATCCTGGTTATTGGTGAGCTGAAATACACCATCGTCCATGAACACCAGTTTGACATCCTGTTCGAAGGCGGCACCGATTAATACGACTTCGAGCGATTCGAGTGCATAAATGCTGCCGTAGGGCGCTTTACGGTTGATATAAACAAAGGTTTTTGTATCTGACATATTAATCACCAAATACCAGTAGACGGTCAGATTGTACGCCGCCTTCGATGAGCTGGCCGAGTCCGGAAATTTGAAAACCAGGGGCAATATTAGGACTACCCTTGCCGTGTTTTGCCGACTCACCTTCGTCCATAATACCACGACGTTGTGCGGCAGCGACGCAGACAATCATGTCCAGACTGTGTTGCTCGGCGAGATCGCTCCAGAGTTGTTGCAGGTTGCGATCATCCTGTGGGGGCACGCTGTAGCTGGTGCCATTGTTAACGCCATCGTGATAAAAGAATATGCGATAAATTTCATGGCCAGCTTCTAATGCAGCGCGCGTAAATTGATACGCTGTGTCGGATGCCTGATGCGTGTAGGGTCCAGTATTGATCTGTATCGTAAATTTCATCGTTAGAACCGAACATGCGTCGAAGCATTGAGGCTGTTACGCGCACCACGCCAGTTATCGATATGAAACTTGGTAAATGGCAAGCCGGTGAGTTCGAAGAAGCGCGTCCAGCCGATACGTTCGATCCAGTCACTAATGCGCTCCCAGTCTTTGGCGTCATTTTTATAGGTATGCAGGATATTCTTGACGATGGCGGTGGCTTCCGGCCAGCGTGGTGGATTGTTTGGAATGCCGGCAGCGACCAGCTTCTGGAAAGTCGGCTTGCTGCGTGCGTTGGAGTGATTTCCGCCTACCCAAATTGCGAGCTTGGTATGCTCGGCATCGTTAATTTGCATCGGCGGGCAGGGTGGGTAGCAGGCACCGCAGCAAATGCATTTCTTTTCGTCGACTTCGAGCGACGGCTTGCCATTCACCACTGCCGGTCTGATTGCGGCTACCGGACAGCGTGCAACCACCGAGGGGCGTTCGCAGACATTGGCGACCAGGTCATGATTGATTTTGGGTGGTTTGGTGTGTTGAACATTAATCGCGATATCACCTTGACCACCGCAGTTGATCTGACAGCAGGAAGTCGTTATATGTACGCGATTGGGCATATTCCAGTTTTTAAATTCATCGATGAGTTCGTCCATCATCGCCTTGACCACACCAGAGGCGTCCGTGCCGGGAATATCGCAATGCAACCAGCCCTGGGTATGCGATATGCTGGTAACCGAGTTTTTAGTACCGCCAACCGCAAAACCGGCATTTTCCAGTGCACCGATCAGTGGTTGTACACGCGCTTCTTCGGTGACAAAAAATTCCAGGTTACTGCGTAAGGTGAAATGTACGTGACCGTCGGCGTATTTATCGCCGATGTCACAGAGTGTGCGTAAGGTGAATACATCAAGAATTCGCTGTGTCGCGGCCTTCACCGTGTAAACCGCATCGCCACCATAGGCCACATGTTTTAACACACCCGGTTGCGGGTCTTCATGATAATCCCAGTTGCCGTAATGCTTGCGCATCATCGGGTGCAGGTTTCTGAATCCATCAGGACAACCCGATTCAATCGGTGGACGGGGTCTTGCTTTGGCTTCTGACATTGATTAACTCCGCAATTCTTTGAACTGTTTTACTCGATAAGCCGTAAATCAGGCGTTCTCGGCCTGACCATCGAACCATTTTTTGGCTTCTTCATCCCATTCGTCCATGCGCACATAAGAGCTTTGGCGTGGACTATCGATCATATTAGGATTGACATCGATACCAATGCCTTCGAGAAAATTGGCTAGTCCGATACGTTCAATCATTTCGCCGCAACGCTCGTGTTCGAGGGCATTCTCTGCCCAGAAGTCGATTACTTCCTCAGCCAGCTCGTTGAGCGCTTCGATGTCTTCCTCTGTCTTCACCGGCATGAACGGTACGATCACGGTGCCCATTAAATCGCCAATTTTCAAGGTACGCTTACCACCAATACAAATGGTAGCGCCCTTATCCAGACCTGGTGAGAGGGCTTTTGGCATAACGTTGAGGCAGTGCATGCAACGTACACAGTTACGGTTGTCGACTTCGAGGGTATTGTCATCGTTGATTTTAAATGCGTTGGTCGGGCAGCGGCTGATCACATTGTCATTCCGATAGTCGCGGCCTTTCTTCCCGATA
>JAAENK010000314.1 GCA_024224415.1 Gammaproteobacteria bacterium
CCACCCAAGTTTCGCCAGGTGATAAAGAATTGAGCAGCCAACCAGGCCGCCACCGATAACTACTGCCTGTGCGTGAGTTTTCATGCCGCTACCTCATTGGTAATAATGGTTTGCAGTTCATGCAGAAACTTCAAAACTTCCGCGCTGGTATTGTAATGGCACATCGACACCCGAATACAGGTTGGTCTGTTCAGCGGTGTCAAAATGTTACCAGAGAAATAATCGGCTTTACGCACATGAGTGCGCACTCCTCGCTGATTTAAGACAGCTACCACTTCTGCACATGGATGACCTTCAACGATGATGGAAACCAGACCTTCACGTGCCGGATTATCGTAGCCACCGATGAGGAAGACTTCTGGCATATCTCGCAAGCCTGGTTGGCTGTCATTGCCATTAATGGCAAGAGTTACCAGGTCACGTTCGTGTTGGTTGATGGCAACACCCGCGGCAAGAATTCGGCTACGCCGATCGTCTGTTTCACAAAACTGAGAACCGAGCCAGTCGAAGTACTCTACTACCTTACTTGTGCAGGCGAAGGCTGAAGTGTCACGCGTACCCATTTCCCAGAAGTCGTCAGGCGTACCATCAAGGTGATCATGCGGCAAGTTTGCCACGCGCGGCGAGACCCAGGCAAATCCATAGTTGTGCCGGGAGAATACTTTGTAAGCCGAGACCGCGTAGCAATCGACATCATAGTCATTCACACTCAAACCGCCATGAGCAGCGTGCTGAATACCATCGAGGATAATAATACAGTCTGGCGATGCGGTGCGTATCACCGATACTACTGCGGCAACATCGACGGTCATACCCGTCACCGGACTGGTGTGGATGATGGTTGCAACACGCGTGTCGGCATCGACTACCTTGCTATAATCATCAGCAGTTACGGTAGCGGTTTCATTGTCATGAACAGCCGCTCGATATTCCTTACCGGCAATGCCACCCCAGCGTTTGCTGGCACTGACCGTTGCAGGGTGTTCCAGCGTGCTACCGACGATGTTCCCGCCTGCGCATGAACCAAGCACTGCAGCACGCACCAGCCGAAACAATAACTCGGTTCCGCTTTCACCAATAAATACTGGACCATCGTCGACACCGAGGAAGATCCGCATATCGTCACGCGCCCGGGCGATCACCCGCACCAGTTCATGCGAGGCAGGGTTGTCACGTCCCTGGTTATCTGGAATAGACGCAAAATGTGTATTGGTTTCGACTACCGATTTAAGCGTTAACGAACCACCGGCATTTTCGAAAAAAATGCGTTCTCCCTGATAGGGACAACGATCCACGTGGTGGAATCTGTCCCTGATTTGCTGCAGTAAAGTATCTTCAAACATGAACGTTCCTGAGATCAATATCAAAATAAATCTCAAACGATGCTAGCATTGGAACTAATAAATAGATAACAGTTAATATTTTAATTACACTAAAATAATTCTTTAGAAGATTAAATCTGGTAACCCATGGATATTCGCTATTTTGAAAGCCTGATCGCGATTGTCGAACTTGGCTCTATCGCACGAGCAGCTCAAACCCAGAGCCTGACTCCTGCTGCGGTTGGGCAGCGTATTGCTGCAATCGAAAGTCATTTTAATGTCGCGTTACTCAATCGTGGCAGCCATAAAGCCACACCCACCGAAGCTTGCCTGTCTCTACTCCCACGGCTACGGCACATAGTCGGCGAATTTCACGATCTGCACAGCGACATCGATCATTCATCGGTTTCTGGCAAATTGAACCTTGGGGCAATTTCTACCGCTTTGACCGGTATTATCCCAGCCGCAATCAAACAACTCGCGTTGAGCGCGCCTGGACTGATACTACAGATCAGGCCGGGCACTTCAAATTCGTTATTTGTCGATTTATCCGAACGTCGTATCGACATCGCTATTATTGTACTACCTCCCTATAAACTACCTCGCGAGTACCGCGCGATAACGCTACGTAAGGAACCTCTGGTATTAATATCAAGCCAGACGGCAGGTAAGAGTATTCGTGAGAAACTAGTGAATAACCCATATATCTGTTACGACTCACAATCCTGGGGAGGAATAAAAGCCCGAAAATACCTGACAGACCGCAAAATTAACATCGAACCCTGCTACGAGTTAGACGCACTGGAAAGTATCGAGAAGCTGGTGCAACAGGGTATGGGTGTCTCACTGGTACCACAATGGGCAGGTCTGGATGCAGCTAGTTCGGGAATGGAAGTAGAGGTAATCAAACCTGATCAATATAGTCGTCAGATAGTTTTACTGACCCGTGCCAGCGATTCCCGTGAAAAAATTACCACTGCAATTTCGCAGGCGCTAATCAGGTAAAACAAATTGAATTAAATGGCATTTTCATACTCGAAAGACAAAGGAACAACAAACTGTGAGCTTGAATCATGTTAACCCAGCGGTTAAAGAAAAACCGAGTATTCATTTTACTCGCCGTGCTAGTCGGTCTGGTGACTACTCAACACAACGCTTTTGCCACTTCCGATAATGGTTTCGATTTATCCAATGCGACTATCCCGACAGAACAAATTCTACACGGGGGCCCACCAAAAGACGGTATTCCGGCAATTTCCAATCCAAAGCTAATCACGGCTGACAAGGCCCGTTATATCGATGATCAAGATCGTATCGTCGGTATTAATATTAATGGAATCGCCAAAGCCTACCCGATAGCAATATTGAACTGGCATGAAATCGTCAACGACAAAATCAACAACCAGCACTTCGCCATCACCTATTGTCCACTCTGTGGTACAGCAGTAGCTTTCGACGCAAATGTTAACGGCAATGTCACCGAGTTCGGTGTTTCGGGATTGCTCTACAACAGCGATGTACTCCTCTACGACCGTAATACCGAATCGCTATGGTCACAGATCACTAGTAGCGCAGTAGCAGGTAAACTGGTCGGCGAAAAGCTAAAGCGCCTCCCAATCAGCCATACCAGTTGGCTGGACTGGCAACAGAGACACCCTGACACCATGGTGCTTTCTGACGACACTGGTTACTCAAGAGATTACGCGCGCAACCCTTACGCGGGTTACGAACAATCACGCAGCCTTTTCTTTTCAGTAAATAATCGAGCACCGGATAATTATCATCCGAAGGAACTGGTGGTCGGCCTGGAGTTCGGTGACGTATTTAAGGCCTACCCCTTTATCGAACTGGAAAAAAACGGCAAAGCCAGTTTTTCCGACCAAATTAATGGCAACCAGGTTACGGTGAACTGGAACAGGAAAAATCGCGTAGTCACGATATTCGACAGTGGTGGCAAAGAAATCGCCGGGATACAGGGCTTCTGGTTCGCCTGGTTTGCTTTTCATCCCGATACCGAAATCTTTCATGCCGAGTAACTATTCAGCCCGGGTTAACCGCGGTTCGGGCATTATCGTCACTCGCCGCGGGCGGCGTAATGTGACAAAATCTTTTATTTTTCCGGATAGCCTTGAATTACCTGTGTTTTCTTTTGCTCCCAGCCCTACTGGCTGGTCTACTGCCAACCGTCTTGTTAGCCGATGAAAACTGGGGGCTCTGCAGTGCACCTAACTATAGTTTTAATGCTACTCAGGACGATGACCAGACCAGGGTCGAGGCAGATCGGATGCAGAGCGATGCAAGCAATATCCTGGACTTTACCGGTAATGTGGTTTTCGAAAGATCCGATTTTCGCCTGACAGCCGAGCACCTTAGTTTTGATCAGAATAACAACAGCGGTGTAATCTACACCTCGGAATTCGAAATGCGCGGGCGTCATGGCCGGGGCAGCGCCGATAGAATCGAAATACTCGACGAGTCGCGTAGTCGCTTCGACAATATTCTTTATACAGCCTGCGACCCGGGCGAGCGTGACTGGCACTTTACTGGAGATCAGCTTGAGATAGATGATGAACGCGGCCTCGGCACCGCCTGGCATACCGTGCTTTATTTTCAGGGCGTGCCTTTCTTTTACTTCCCCTATTTCCAGTTTCCGATTGATGACCGGCGTATGTCGGGTATGTTAACCCCCAGTTTCAGTATTTCTGATGCTGACAACAGTCATATTGCTGTACCGATTTACTGGAATATCGCCCCCAACTTCGATACCACTTTCACTCCTGCCTGGTATAGCGAACGTGGTTTGCTGTACCAGAGCGAGCACCGCTATCTATTTCAAAACAATCGTGGCCAATTCGATTTTACACAACTCGATGACAAGGTCGAAAATCAGACCCGATGGTTTAATAAATGGCGGCACAACAGCAGCTATAAAGAACAGAACCTCAGCGGATACCTGTTGCTACAGGAAGTCTCAGATAAAGATTATTTCAGTGATTTTGACAGCTTGATGCAAGGTTCAGAAGATATCGATCATCTCGACCGGCAGTTGTTGCTCAGTCATAGCGGTGAGTACTGGCAGAGTTCTCTGTTATGGCAAAACTACCAGACTGTGGATACCAGTATCGCCGTCAGCAGCCGTCCCTATCAACGTTTACCTCGCTTGACTATCAATAGTCAGTTTCCAACTCTGGATAACGGCCTGCGCTTTAATATGAGCAATGAACTGGTACGCTTCGAACGCGAATCCAGCACCACCGGCAACCGTGCACATATCCTGCCCACGTTAAGCTGGAACAGCAGCGACAGCTGGTATTTCTTCAAACCCCAGTTGCAATATGCCCTCACTCAATATGAACTGGATAACAATAGCCTGGGAGACAATTCGATTCAGCGCAGCCTGCCGATTGCGAGTATTGATAGCGGACTCATTTTCGAGCGTATTACCGGCCCCGACGACGGTTGGATGCAAACCCTCGAACCGAGATTATATTTTGTCCATATACCCTACCAGGATCAAAGCGAGATTCCAGATTTCGACACAGCGTTGCACAGCGATTCCTACGACAATTTTTTCATCACAAACCGATTCAGTGGCGTCGATCGGATCGGCGATGCTAATCAAGTAACCTTTGGTCTCGGTTCGCGTATTTACGATAGTGATACGGGCAACCAACTAGCCTACGCTCGTTTGGCGCAGATATTTTATGCAGAGGATCGTCTCGTCAATCTTGGCGAAGGTGTACAGCAGCAAAATCGATCCAACCTGATCGCACATCTGGATATCACCCCCAATGCCAACCTGAAAATTGGTGCCACATTAGTTTACGAAGAAGAGCTCGGAAAATTTAATGAACAGAAGCTTTCCGTCAACTGGGCAAGCAGCGGTATTGTCACCAATCTGGAATATTATTTTGAGGATGAAGAACTGGAACAATCACTGCTATCGCTTGTCTATCCAGTCAACGAAAACTGGACAATTTTCGCCAAATACCATGAATCACAGTTGTTTGACATGCCCGTAGAAAATATATTCGGCTTAAGCTATGAATCCTGCTGCTGGGGCCTTAAAATACTCGCCAGCGAGGTTAGTGACGATGATTTTATAGAAACCGAAAGTAGCCTGTATTTTGAATTAACGCTTAAAGGCCTGACCCAGACAGGCGACAAAGTCGACAGCTACCTGAAAACTGCGATCCCGGGTTATCAGTCAGTGTTTTAAACCAGCTAAACAAAAAAACAGCATTAAGCAATGAAATTATTATCCATATTCTCCATACTCCTGTTGGGCTTAGGTCTTAACACACACGCAGCGCAGAAATCGATTGATGCGATTGTTGCTATCGTCGAAGCCGATGTCATCACCAAACAGGAAATTGAAGCACGCAAAGATATTATCCGCACTGACTTCGCGCGCAACAACCGAAAATTACCGGACAGCGATACCCTGCATCGCCAGGTGCTCGAAGTCATGATTAGCGATTCCATACTATTACAGGAAGCCAAACGACGGGGCCTGAAGATTACCGAAGGTCAGCTGAACCAGGCTATGCAAAAAATCGCCCGCGACAACAATAAGAATTTAAGCGAATTCCGCCAATTATTAGTCGCCAGCGACATCGATTATCAAAAATATCGTGAATCGATTCGTAAAGACTTAATCGTGAACGCGTTACAACGACAATATGCGCAACGCAGGGCCACGGTTAGCGATGAAGAAGTCGATGACTTTATCAACCGTAATGATGACGGCAGCATTCAATACGAATATAAACTTGCCCATATTTTAATTACCCTGCCAGATGCTGCGACCCCCGAACAAATCAGTAATGCCAAACAGAAATCCACAGAAATTCTAGATAATCTCAAAGCAGGTGGGACTTTCGAGGAGCTCGCCAACGAATTCGCCAGCGGTTCTAATGCGCTCAGTGGTGGCGATTTGGGTTGGCGGAAAAAGGCCGAAATCCCCAGCGTTTTTACTGAAACAGTGTTACCTATGAAACCTGGCGACTATGCAGGCCCGTTGCGCAGCGCCAGTGGTTATCACATTGTCTATCTCAGTGACCGTAGAGATGCTGAACAGGTACTTACCACACAGGTACGTAGTAGACATATTTTGTTACGTCCCGACGAGATAATCACCGAAGAAGAAGCCAAAACACGTTTACTTGAATTTCGACAGCGCATCCTTTCGGGTGAAGACTTCGCTCGGCTGGCACGCCTTCATTCGGTTGACTACACCAGCGGCGCCGAAGGCGGTGATATAGGCTGGATGGAACAGGGCGAGACGGTAAAGGAATACGATGATATCTCCAGGCAGATTGAACAGGGAAAAATCAGCGAACCGTTTAGAAGCAAGTTTGGCTGGCATATACTCGAAGTTACCGGACGCCGAACCGTAGACGAAACCACCGAGAGTAAGAGGGAAAAAATCTATAGCCAGCTGCTGCAGCAAAAACAACATGAAGTCTTTAACATCTGGCAACAGAAACTCCGCGACGAAGCCTACGTCGTACTACCGGATGCCTGATCGACAACGCTGTATCGCGATAACATCAGGAGAGCCTGCTGGAGTCGGCCCCGATATCATCAGCAGTCTCGATCCAGACCGTTTCGATGCCCGTCTAATCATCATTGGTGATCGCGAGCTACTTGAGTCCCGAGCACGAGCGCTGGATTCCAGGTTACAGTTTGTCAGCTATCAATCAATCAAGGATACCAGCAAGCCCTGTGTAGAAGTCATACATTTACCTTTAGCAGTAACAAACACGGTTGGTAAACTCAACAAAGACAACGCAGTCTATGTCCTGAGCACATTGGAGCAGGCCTGCCAGGGGTGCCTGCAATCTGAATTCGAAGCCATGGTCACCGCACCCATTCAAAAAGATATTATCAACCAGTCCGGTGTGGCTTTTAGTGGACATACGGAGTTTCTGGCTGAATTCTGTGGCGCAACCAGGCCTGTCATGTTATTGGCCACCGACAAGCTTCGGGTAGCTCTGGTGACGACACATTTACCCTTGCGCGAAGTAGCCGACAGCATAAATCAGGAGTTGATAGTAGAAATCGCCAGCATACTCGACCATGATTTCAGGCAACGTTTTGATATGGAAAAACCGCACATAAAGGTTTGTGGGCTTAATCCACATGCGGGTGAAAGCGGTTATCTCGGGCACGAGGAAATGGAAATTATTATCCCGGCAATCGATAAATTAAAGCAACAGGGGTTGAATATTAGTGGCCCATATCCGGCAGACACCGTGTTTACACCAGGCGAATTAAACGACGCCGATGTAGTACTGGCGATGTACCACGATCAAGGTTTGCCCGTACTCAAACATACCGGATTTCATCGGGCGATTAACACTACGCTGGGATTGCCGATTATTCGCACTTCGGTGGATCACGGCACGGCGCTTGATCTGGCCGGTAGCGGCAATGCTGACCCTGGCAGCCTCTACGCCGCAATAGAATCGGCGATTAACCAGTCAAAATGCAGGGATCGACATACATCGACCGCGTAAACGTTTTGGCCAAAAGGCTTCCCCTGAAGATATTTACTACGAAAATCACGGAATTAGAGGCGGATTAGAGCTACCTTTTGCCAGTTTTGATGACAGTTATTCATAGCGTTGCAAAGCTGCATGAATCTGTCTTGCTTGCCACATATCATAGTCCAGTTGTATTCCCGCCCAAACCTCTGCTCTTCCACCATGCTTGGTTAAAAAAGAGGACGCCACCCTTTAATAAAGACAAGTCAGAACCGTATTCGCAGGCGCACCACACCACATCACCCAGCGCGGTAATCTCCGAAAGGATGTACTCACACGGGTAATCATCCATTCAACACGCCGTAATTTCACATATGCCAGACGTCATTGACCTCCTCCGCTTCGTTTAAGGCTTTCCAGATCCAATCAAACAATAAGTCACCACAGACACTCCTTCTGTTGCCGCAATGTAGGGTAGTTGTGGATACCTATACCGCTATGCAAGCTAGTCTGAAACCGCCGATTATTATCTGGTTTATCCACCTGGTAGAGATGCGAATCCGGTGATTGAAGCATTTTCCGACTGGATTAATAGTTCGCTCTAAAGCCGAACGATTGACTGTCTGATCCAGGGCAATAGATTCTTGTAATTACATTCACCTGCTTCAAGCAGGCCGATTAGAAACGGATGCGCCTCACTGACTGCCACCTCGATTTTATATCCATTCAAGCGCAGGAATACATCTGTTGCGAAAAAGGCGACGCGCTTGTTACCGTCTACAAAGGGGTGATTCATGATCAGCGACTCAAACAGTGCTGTGCTCATTTCCACCATGTCTTTGTAGTAACCGGTTTGTGGTCTGAAAAGCGCGCTATCGAGAAGCCCCAGATCCCGAATGCCTGCCTCACCGCCGAATCGTTCGATTAGTCTTGCGTGAATCTCGAGCAATTCATCCAGGGTCAGAAAGCTTACCGAGTCAGCGGGCAAGAAGTTTTCCCAGTTCTTCGTTTTGATCCATCGACCCTTCAAGATGGTTCAGCACTTCTGGCCTGATCCGTTTGCGTCTGACGTACTCACTGATTGCCTCAGTCAATAAGCCAGAGACATTTTGATGGTGCTCTTTCGCCAGCGCTTTGAGCTCGTTCCAGACGACCTCGTCTACCTTTGAACTTATTTTGATGTTTTGCATTTCCTTAATATCGCCCTAAAAACCTGACAAGTCAAGTTTTGTCAAGGACAACCTGGATCAAGCAAGTTAATGACCGCGTAATCTATTAGATGCTAGAGTAGTTCAAGCGTATTGAGATGCCCATGTTCCAATGAACCATAAAAATTTCGACATCAAATTGTTGCCGCTCAAAATCAGCATCGTCTAATGACGTCTTGATACGGACGTGGATCATCGGGTTCTGGCTCTGAAATTGTGTGAGTCTCGGCAGTAACCACGCATTGATAAAAGAGCTATAGGATTTAACGACGAGCTCTTCATAACCTTTTTCGCGTTTCAGGTTTTCAGTCCCTTTGGCAATAGCATCGAGACTATCTCGAATCACCGGATAATATTGACTGCCTTCGTCTTTCGCTTGAACAACTTGACGCCAAACTCGGATTCGAGCGATTTGATCTGACGGCTGATAGCGGCATGGGTGACGAATAACTCCCCAGCGGCACGCCTGAAACTTAAGTGTCGATCTACGGCCTCAAATTTGCGGTGGCTGCCATTACCATCACAAATCTCTTTGTAAATAAATACCGTTGCGAATATCGATGCGACTTCATATCTCACACACCATTTCCTGACCGCCTGGTTTTAGTGGATAATCCCACTCCACCATTTTCTAACGTATTGAATTAACAGCTATTCGCATGGGTAATCCCGCACCACACAGGGCCAGGAAACGATTTGGTCAAAAGGCTTCCCCACATACTTTCCCCCACGCTTATCAAAGAGTTATTTCAGGTTTGTACTGCCCGCTGCCAGTTTTGGCGATAGTTATTACATACTAGAAACGCTATGAAGCTGACATTCAATTAGCCGATTTAATGGGGTGAAGAATAGGCATAGAAGTTATTCAGTCATCATCGTTTGATACGAGACGCTGAAAATAGATCAGTTGATAGCCAACCTCATAACCTTTACGAAAGATCATTTTCCCCTTTTAATTCTGCCTCACCAAGTTGCGCATCCACGTCCATTGATTCGTGTAAAACTCGCACAATATCGATTCCGGCTTCAGACAATATAAAGACAACCAAATGACGCGCGTGATGATGAATATAAACTGACGGGGTGAACTCAATTCGTTCACGACACATTAGCGGGTTTTCGGACAAGAGCTGAAAAATATCTACAAGACCATCAAGGTAAGCATGTGCCAGGTCAACACCCCAGTTCTTTGCAGTATATTGCCAAATAGACTCCAGATCATTTTCAGCTTCCGGTAGTAACCTAAAATCACCCACCTATAGACTATCCTGCATACGTTTTTTGA
>JAAENK010000315.1 GCA_024224415.1 Gammaproteobacteria bacterium
GCGGTGCTTCACAAAATGACCGTGACGTGCGCTCATTTAGAATCGAACCTGGTGTGCAATATATTATTAACAACACCACCGGCGTCTGGTTCCGCCAGCAATTCGCCTCTGCAATATTAGACAGAAAACAATGGGGCGATATCGATGACAAGAGCTGGACTACATCAATGGGGGTCTGGCACAACTGGGGGAAATTATCAACCACGCTCAGCGGCGGCTACGGCCATTATAAGAAAAATAATGCGCAACCCGAAGATGGTGAGGTATTCCAAAATACCCGCAATCGCTTCCTGAAGGTGTCGGTAAATTATCCTTTGACCCAACGATTCACGGTTTCCGGAGAAGTCACTGGTGCGTTGATGAATCAGAATGGGAGCTGGGTAACCAATGGCGATGCCATTACTACTGATTATAAGTTAATGCTGGATTATAACTTTTAAAAATAGGGTTTATATCACCCGCGGTGCAAGAGCAACGGATAACATATTATCGAAATCACCGTGCCTTCACCGCGGGTTATTCCAGAACAACACGGTTTAATTATTTTTTAAGGAAATGTCATGAATATCTGGACGCTTGGCGATGCGGTGGTCGATCTCTTACCGCTTTCCAATATGCAGTATCACGCCTGTGCCGGTGGCGCGCCTTTCAACGTTGCGGTGGGTACCGCCCGTTTAGACTGTCATAGTGGCTTTATTGGTCGGGTTGGCGATGACGACTTTGGGCATTTTTTAAAAAA
>JAAENK010000316.1 GCA_024224415.1 Gammaproteobacteria bacterium
AGACGAAGTCGATTATTCACTTGCATCACTTCTTCCACCGCAGAAAATTAGCAACCTGGAAGCAGCCGGACGTCACCTGGCCAGGCATATTCAAAAAGAATCGAATATTCTAATATTTGGCGATTACGATGCAGATGGTGCCAGTAGCACGGCATTGTGCATACGCGCACTGGGATTACTGGGTCATCACAATTCCGGTTTTATACTACCGGACCGTTTCGTGGAAGGTTATGGAGTGTCGGAAAGCAGTGCCCGCAGGATTATCGATTTAAAGCCCGATCTAGTCATTACGGTCGATACCGGTATCGCAAGTTTCAAAGGATTGGCCAAATTATCGCAAGCTGGTATTGAAGTTATCGTTACCGATCATCATTTACCCGCCGAGACCCTGCCCGAAGTGAACAGTATCGTTAACCCAAACGCCTTCCCGGACAGCGAAGGCAGGAACCTGGCAGGTGTGGGGGTCGCGTTTTACCTGATGCTGATGTGTCGCATTCAATTGCGTGAAAGCAACTGGTTTGATAAA
>JAAENK010000317.1 GCA_024224415.1 Gammaproteobacteria bacterium
ATGAAAGTGAGAGCTTCCGTTAAGAAAATGTGTAAAAACTGCAAGGTGATTCGTCGCAATGGTGCAGTTCGAGTGATCTGTAAAGACCCGCGCCATAAACAGCGTCAGGGTTAAGGCAGAGCTTTTTATTAATTTGAAATCGTTGATTTGAAACGTTGATTTTTATGGGCTCGGCAGCTAGAATCTGCGCCCGTTTAAATTCCGTTTAGCTTAGGAGTATTTATTTATATGGCTCGTATTGCAGGTGTAAATATACCGGATAACAAGCATACAGTGATTGCATTGCAATCAATTTTTGGTATTGGCGCAACGCGTTCGGCCAAAATCTGTAGCGAGACCGACATAAACCCGGAAACGAAGGTTCGTGAGTTAAGCGAGGAACAGCTTGAGCTGATCAGGGCGAAGATTGATGGTATTACGACTGAGGGTGACCTACGTCGTGAAATTTCGATGAATATTAAGCGTTTGATGGATCTCGGCACCAACCGGGGTATTCGTCATCGCCGTGGACTGCCGGTGCGCGGTCAACGCACCAAAACAAATGCGCGTACCCGTAAGGGACCACGCCGTCCGTTAAAACGATAGGTCAAAGACATGGCTGATGATAAATCGACTCGTTCGAAGAAAAAAGTTAAACGTAATGTTTCCGATGGTGTAGCGCATATTCACGCTACTTTTAATAACACAATTGTGACCATTAGTGATCGCCAGGGTAATGCCCTGTCATGGGCAACCGCCGGTGGTTCGGGCTTTCGTGGTTCACGCAAGAGCACGCCTTTCGCCGCTCAGGTGGCTGCTGAAAGAGCTGGCCAGGTTGCACAGGAAATGGGTATGAAAAACCTCGAGATCATGGTTAAAGGTCCGGGACCTGGTCGTGATTCCGCAGTACGTGCCTTGAATAATATTGGGTTTAAAATTTCTCGCATCGATGACGTCACGCCGATTCCGCATAACGGATGTCGTCCACCGAAAAAACGCCGCGTATAGGCTGGATAAGACATGGCAAAGTATATTGGACCAAAATGTAAATTGATGCGTCGCGAAGGCACCGACCTGAGCCTGAAATCGGCTCGTCGTGCGCTCGATACCAAATGTAAAATCGATAATCCACCCGGTGTCCACGGTGCGGGTACGCGTAAACCAAGAATGTCGGATTACGGTCTGCAATTACGTGAAAAGCAAAAGCTACGTCGTATTTATGGTGTCCTCGAAAAGCAGTTTAGAAACTACTACAGCGAAGCATCACGCCTGAAGGGTTCAACAGGTGAAAACCTGTTGCAATTGCTTGAAGCCAGACTCGATAACGTGGTTTATCGCATTGGTTTTGGCTCTACTCGCGCAGAAGCGCGCCAGCTTGTCAGCCATAAATCAATAATGGTAAACGACAAGATTGTAAATATCCCTTCTTACGTGGTTAAACCGTCTGACGTAGTCAGTGTACGAGAGAAATCAAGAAAGCAGGCCCGCATTGCGGAATCGATGTCGCTGGCCGAGCAAATCGGTATTCCGGGTTGGATTGATGTCAATCACGGTAAATTCGAAGGTACATTCAAGGCCTCCCCTTTGCGCAGTGAATTGCCGCCGGATATCAACGAACAACTGGTAGTTGAACTCTACTCCAAATAATAGCGAGTTATTTATGTCATCTAAAATGTTTTCTGATTTGCTGAAACCAAAGCACGTTAAGGTTGAGGAACAACAAACTTATCATGCCAAGGTTTCTATCGAACCACTGGAGCGTGGCTTCGGGCATACCCTGGGTAATGCGTTAAGAAGAATTCTACTGTCTTCAATTCGCGGTTGCGCGATTGTCGATTTTCGTATCGATGGCGTGTTACACGAATACACCACAATTGACGGTGTTCAGGAAGATGTCATCGACATCATGCTCAACCTTAAAGGTGTCGGCATTATTATGCATGCCAAAGACGAAGCAACCCTGACCATTAGCAAGAAGGGCCCGGGAGTAGTCACTGCTGGCGATATCCAGCTCGATCACGATATCGAAGTTGTTGATCCTGAGTATGTAATCGCCACTCTGACCAAGGGTATTGACTTTAATATGTCGATACACGTTATGAAAGGTCGTGGTTATCAGCCGGCCAACCAACGCCAGACTTCGGAAGAAGATGCTGCGCTTGGTCATCTGCAACTCGACGCCTCTTTTTCACCAGTACGCAAAATTGCCTACAGTGTCGAAGCGGCCCGTGTTGAGCAACGCACCGATCTGGACAAGCTGATTATCGATATCGAAACCAATGGCACTATAGATCCCGAAGAAGCAATTCGCATTGCTGGTAGTGTCCTCAAGGATCAGCTGTCGGTATTCGTCAATCTGGAAGGCTCCGACGAGGAAGAAGAAGTCGAGCCAGAATCCCATATCGATCCGATTCTGCTACGTCCGGTCGACGACCTGGAATTGACCGTGCGTTCAGCCAACTGCCTCAAGGCCGAGAATATTTACTACATCGGAGACTTGATTCAGCGTACCGAAGTCGAGTTGCTGAAAACACCAAATCTGGGCAAGAAGTCCTTGACCGAAATCAAAGACGTATTGGCGTCTTATAGCTTGTCGCTCGGCATGCGTCTCGAAAACTGGCCACCCGCCAGTATCGAAAAAGACAGCAAGTTAGCCAGTTAGTCCTGTCAGTTAAGAAAGGTATTTAGAAATGCGTCATCGTAATAGCGGTCGCCAGCTCAATCGCAACAGTTCACATCGTAAAGCGATGTTCAAAAACATGGCGGCTTCATTGTTCGATCATGAAGTCATCAAGACTACCTTGCCGAAAGCCAAGGAACTACGTCGTGTCGCCGAACCGCTGATCACTTTGGCCAAAGAAGATAATGTCGCCAATCGGCGTATCGCGTTTAGCCGCATCCGTGACAAGGCGGCAGTTGGCAAGCTGTTTACTGATCTTGGCCCGCGTTATAAGGAACGCCCTGGCGGCTACCTGCGTATTTTGAAATGCGGTTTTCGTCCAGGCGACAAGGCACCCATGGCTTATGTCGAGCTAGTTGATCGGCCGGATGTTGATCTCGATGATTAAATTACTTTATAAGTAAAAAATAGAAAAGCCAGCTTAATGCTGGCTTTTTTTATTCGACCTTGTCTTCAGGAAATAGCAGGTTATTGAACGGTTTTCGGCTTTTCCATCGATACGAGTTAAAGTCTCTGCGATCGGTAGTAACAATATCACCCTGTCCCAGTTCTTCTGCGGCTATGACTAACGAAGCATCCGCTAAATCCATCGGTAGTTGCGAATATTTCCCCATCATTTTACGAATCCTTGATAGATGTGATGGTGTGATATTAAAAATAGAAGAGGTCATTTCGATAGTTTCAAGAAACATAATCGTGTAGCTGGTTCCCAGTCGGCTTGATATTAAATGACAAGTCTCTGTCATTACCGGCCAGGTAACTACCAATTCACCCTTTATCCGTCCTGTAGTTTCAAGTGCCCTCACGTGGTGGCGGTCATTGGGATTAGCCAGGGCTAACCAGTAACCTGTGTCAGTCAATACCATGCTTTTCACTTAGCGTCCCTGCCTGGTATTTTTTGTAATTCTCTGAAAGATCTTCTGAACTCTCGGCGCAGCCAATGAAGTCACTGTCGAGTAACTTGGTAATTTTAGATTTTTCCGAATTATGCTGGTGCTGGAAGTACAAACTGAGAGCGCGCCTGATAACCTGAGTGGTTGTTAAATGCTGTTTCTTTTTAATTTGCTCTAACTGTTTCACTTGCTGATCATCGATTCGTGCATTGATACGCATGGTTCCACCTATTTTACTAAAGGCAAGTATAAATCGTATGACGCTGTCATACAAATACTGTCATTGATTAAATTATCAACCCTCAATCAACCCCAATAATTCATCTCGTTTCGCTTCCATCAATTCCTGGTCACCCCGGCTTTCTACATTGATACGCAATAAAGGCTCGGTGTTTGAGGGACGTACATTAAACCGCCAATTCCCAAAGTCCATCCCCAGTCCATCAATTTCGTCGATCCTGGGTTGTAACCCAGTATAATGCTGTTTGAGCGAAGTGAGGATGGATCGCGGATTGTCGACTGTGACGTTAATTTCTCCACTAACCGGATACGCCTCGATACGTTCATCCACCAGTTGCGCCAGAGTTTTGTTTTGTTCCGACATCATCTTTGTTAGCAATAGCCATGGCACCATGCCGCTATCGCAGTAGCCGAAGTCTCGAAAGAAATGATGCGCGCTCATTTCGCCACCGTAGACGGCGTTTACCTTACGCATGGTTTCCTTGATGAAAGCGTGACCCGCCTTACTTTGTATCGCTTCGCCACCGGCTTTGGTTACCAGTTCGATAGTGTTCCAGGTCAGGCGTGGGTCATGAACGACTTTATCGCCTGGATTATTCTTTAGCATGGCTTCACCAAGCAGGCCGACGATGTAATAGCCTTCGATGAATCGACCGTTATGGTCGAATAAAAAGCAACGGTCGAAATCACCATCCCAGGCCAGGCCGAGATCGGCATTGTACTCGGCGATGGCTTTGGTAGTGGCGCTTCTACCTTCGGGTAGCAATGGATTGGGTACGCCGTTGGGGAAGTTGCCGTCGGGATGGTGCTGGATTTTGATAAACTCGAAAGGCAAATATGGTTCGAGCAGGTCGATTACCGGGCCGGCGGTGCCGTTACCGGGGTTACTGATTATTTTTAAGGGTTTTAGCTTATCGATATCACCGAGGTAGTCGAGTAAGTGTTTGACATAATCTTCGCGCAAATCAAGTGGGATGATCTTGCCTTTGCTCAAACTGGTTTTGAACTCACCTGTTTCGGCAATTCTACGAATATCTTCCAGACCCGTATCGCTACTAATCGGGCGAGCGCCTTTCTGGACAAACTTGAATCCATTGTAGTCGACCGGGTTGTGGCTCGCGGTAATCATGATGCCACCATCGAGGTTCTGATGAAATGCGGCAAAATAAACGGCTTCAGTGCCACAAAGGCCGAGGTCTAAAACATCGACACCGCTGTCGACTAAACCTTGTGACAGAGCATCGAATAGCTCATTGCTACTCAGACGATTATCGCGTCCGATGGCAATCGATTTAGGCTTGATAAATTCGGCGTAGGCGCGGCCGACACGGTAAGCGATGTCGGTATTTAATTCATCCGGCACTTTGCCGCGTGCGTCGTAAGCCTTGAAACAAGTGATTTTGATTTCCATGATTTATCCCAGTAAGGGCCGCAAATATTGGCCGGTGTACGATTGTTTGACTTTGGCAACCTGTTCGGGAGTGCCGCTGGCAATAATTTTACCACCCTTGTCGCCGCCCTCCGGTCCGAGATCGATAATCCAGTCGGCTGTTTTGATGACGTGTAAATTATGTTCGATGACGATGATGCTGTTGCCATGATCGCGCAGGCGATGCAATACAGCGAGTAATTGCTCGATATCGTGGAAATGCAGGCCGGTGGTGGGTTCGTCGAGAATGTATAGCGTACGCCCGGTATCGCGTTTGGATAATTCGCGCGCCAGCTTGATGCGTTGTGCCTCGCCACCGGACAGGGTCGTCGCATTTTGGCCCAGTGTAATATAACTTAGGCCGACATCCATTAATGTATCGAGTTTGCGCTTGATTACAGGTATTGCGCTAAAGAAGCTAACCGCGTCTTCCACAGTCATTTCCAGTACATGGTGAATCGATTTTCCTTTGTAAAGTATATCGAGCGTTTCGCGATTGTAACGTTTGCCCTTGCAGATATCGCAGGTGACGTAAACGTCGGGAAGGAAATGCATCTCTACTTTGGTGACACCGTCACCCTGGCAGGCTTCACAGCGACCACCCTTGACATTGAAGCTGAAGCGACCGGGCTTGTAACCGCGCGAACGAGCTTCCTGGGTACCAGCATAGATTTCACGAATCGGTGTGAACAGGCCGGTATAAGTTGCCGGGTTTGAACGCGGCGTACGACCGATGGGGCTTTGATTGATATCGATAACCTTGTCGAAGTGATCGAAACCAGAACAGGATTCGTATTGCCCTGCATTGAAGTTACTCTGGTTGATTTCAATCGCCGCTAGTTTGTACAGCGTTTCGTTGATCAAGGTTGACTTGCCCGAACCGGATACACCGGTAATACAGGTGAATAAACCGACTGGCAATTCAAGGTTTACGGATTTCAGGTTGTTACTACTGGCTTTATTGATTTTTAGCCACTTGTCCTTGTCGACCTTGCAACGTTTCTCTGGAATTTTGATTTGCCGTGTACCATTCAGGTATTGGCCGGTAATCGATTCAGCATTTGCAGCGATTTCCTGGATATTACCGGTGGCTATAATCTTTCCACCATGGACTCCAGCGCCGGGACCGATATCGACAATGAAATCAGCAGCGGCAATGGCGTCTTCGTCGTGTTCGACGACGATTACGGTATTGCCGAGATCGCGTAGAAAGGTCAGGGTTTTTAGCAGCCGATCATTATCGCGTTGATGCAATCCGATAGACGGTTCGTCGAGGATATACATCACACCAACCAGTGCGGCGCCGATCTGGCTGGCCAGACGGATACGCTGCGCCTCACCACCGGAAAGGGTTTCGGCGCTCCGGCTCAGCGACAGGTATTCGAGTCCGACATTCACCAGAAAGCTTAAGCGTTCGCGAATTTCCTTGGTGATCTTTTCGGCGATCTCACCTTTTTTCCCCGGTAGTTCCAGTGACTGGAAAAATTTGAGTGTCTCGTCGATAGGTAAGCGAGTGATTTTGGCCAGTGTGTGGTTAGCGACAAAGACGTGTCTTGCAGCTTCATTGAGACGTTCCCCCTGACAACTCTGACAAGCCTGATTGGAGAGGAACTTGGCAAGTTCCTCACGTACGACATTCGATTCGGTATCGCGATAGCGTCGTTTCAGGTTTGGTAATATGCCCTCAAAAGGATGTTTCTGCACACGCTTGTCGCCGCGTTCATTGTGATAACTGAATTTAACCGCTTCTGGCGAACCATTGAGAATAACATCCTGAACCTTTTTACTGAGCTTGCCAAAAGGTTTTTCAACATCAAATTTGAAATGCCTGGCGAGTGATTGCAGCATTTGAAAATAATAACCGTTGCGCCGGTCCCAACCACGAATTGCACCTCCGGCCAGGCTTAGTTCGGGTGATTTGACGACCAGGTTAGGGTCGAAGAACTGCATCGTGCCAATACCGTCGCATTCGGGGCATGCACCGGCTGGGCTATTAAATGAGAACAGTCGGGGTTCAAGTTCGCTGATCGAATAACCGCATTCGGGGCAGGCGAAATTGGCGGAAAACTTGATCTCTTCGAAATCGGCGTTCGCGTCGATAGCTGCCACCCTGGCGATTCCATCGGTGAGTTGCAGGGCAGTTTCGAAGGATTCGGCGAGTCTAAGTTTTAAATCGTCACGGACTTTGAACCGATCAACGATGACTTCGATATCATGTTTCTTGCGTAATTCCAGTTCGGGCGGATCGTCGAGCTCGTAAATCTCACCGTCGATGCGCGCGCGGATGAAGCCCTGTTTGAGTAAATTATCAAGTAATTGAACATGTTCGCCCTTACGATTGACCACAACTGGTGCCAGCAGCATTAGGCGCTGGTTGGCCGGTAAAGCCAGCACCTGGTCGACCATCTGGCTGATGGTATTGGCTTCGAGGGGTAAGTTGTGAGTCGGACAAAGCGGCGTGCCAACGCGTGCGAACAACAGACGCAGATAATCGTAAATCTCGGTGATAGTGCCGACTGTCGAGCGCGGGTTATGCGAAGTGGTCTTCTGCTCGATGGAAATTGCCGGTGAGAGCCCCTCGATGTGATCGATATCTGGTTTTTCCATTACCGAGAGGAACTGCCGTGCGTAGGTCGAAAGCGATTCGACATAACGACGCTGACCCTCGGCGAAGATGGTGTCGAATGCGAGCGACGATTTCCCCGAGCCAGAAAGCCCGGTGATAACGATGAGTCGATCACGCGGCAGGGTGATATCGATGTTCTGCAGGTTATGCGTTCGCGCGCCGCGAATTGCAATTGAATCCATTGATTATCTGGTCGACCAAAACCGCCAATTATAGCGTTTGTTAATCGGTAATGCTTGGTGTAGCTCACTCAAAATCGGGTTTGAGTGAATATTTTAAAAGTTTTAAAAGAAAACTATTGCAAAATATATTTAAAAACGTATTCTGCTCTTAACAGGTAGTAACCTGTTATTGGAAAGTATTAAATCGTTCAACAGAGTTTGAATCAAAGGAGAAATCATGAAGATCAAATCTACGCTAGTAGCACTCGTTACACTTTTCTTTTCATCAATCGCTTTGGCCACCCCGGTCAATATCAATACAGCAACCGCAAGCGAAATTGCCGCCGCGCTAAATGGCGTTGGAATGGCCAAAGCAGAAGCCTTAATTGCATATCGTAGCGAAAACGGCATGTTTACCAGTGCCGGCCAAATCGTTAATGTTAGCGGTATTGGCCAGGCGACGTTTGAAAAGAACAAGGCTGATATCCTCGTCGAATAAGGTTTTATGCAGGGATGAACTGTCGATAGGGATATCGAAGATTATCGTTAATTAAGCACGTCTTTCGGCGTGCTTTTTTTATCCAGTGATTTATTTTAGCAGGAACTACCTTGAAGCCGATCTGGTGGGCGACTGGGATGTCTAATATCGTGGTATCGGGCGTAGGGTAACGACTGGATAAAATATTCAGATAATCCATAATTGCAACTCGCATCTTGACCATACTACCAGTAGAATATGCGCCACAATTTCAGGCATCACCATCAATTTTTTGGAGTCAGGCATGGCAAGAGGCGTTAACAAAGCAATTATCGTAGGCACACTCGGTCAGGATCCCGAGGTTAAATATACCGCCAGTGGCAGTGCCGTGGTGAATGTCAGTGTGGCAACAAACGAATCGTGGAAAGATAAGAATACCGGCGAACAGGTTGAAAGAACCGAATGGCACCGGATTGTGATGTTCAACAAACTTGCCGAAATTGCCGCCCAATATCTGAAAAAAGGCTCACAAGCTTATTTCGAGGGCAGGATCCAGACCCGTAAATGGCAGGATCAAAGCGGTAATGATCGCTACTCCACGGAAATAGTCGCTAATGAAATGCAAATGCTCGGGGGTCGTCCGCAGGGCGCTGGTAGTAGCGTACCCTTCGAGCCACCTGCACAACAGCAAGCGGCTCAGAAACCGGCCGCCGCCGACACTGCACCTATCGACGATGGATTCGACGATATTCCCTTTTA
>JAAENK010000318.1 GCA_024224415.1 Gammaproteobacteria bacterium
CTGCCGAGATTAAATATCTTAAAAGTGGAGCGCCTCGTTCCGAACAATATTGTATCAAGGGGCAGAAACATCGGCTAGAAGGCCCGGCCTTTATCAAGTATACGGAAACCGGAAAAATCAAGGAAGTCGAATATTATGTTGAGTAAAGTAACAGGGACACCCACTCCGGGAGGATCAATCAGTCGACAATCGGAAAGCGGGTGTCCCTCACATCCTCTGGATTGTGGCGGCCCCGATAGCAGACAAAAAATTCGGCGGTGAGCGACGCCCCGAGCGGCCCGAGTTGGTGTTATGATGAAGACCAGGTGATCAAAACCACCGTGGAACATGATCCGCGCGGCAGGAGGTTTGTCGTGTGATTCCCCTGAACCGATGACAAAACACCAGGAGGCGCACATTGATCAAGCAAGTCGGAGACACCGTAATTCGTGAATTCCACAAGTCCACTTGCCACTGCGGCGCCATCGAAATAGAGCTTCATTTACCGGATGGCATTGTCGATCCGCGCCGATGCAATTGCTCGATTTGCAAACGCAAAGGTGCTGTTGCCGCATCGGTGCCTTTAGCCGGGCTAAAGGTCGTCAGGGGTGAAGACAGTTTAAGTCTCTATCAATTTGACACGAAGGAAGCTGAACACTATTTTTGTTCGTTATGTGGCATCTACACGCATCATAAACGCCGGTCAAATCCAGACCAGTATGGTATTAATCTGGGATGCCTGGAAGGTGTTGATACCAGCTTGCTAGGAGAAATAAAAACCTGCGATGGAGCGAATAATCATCCATCGGATCGAAATATCTCGACCGTATAGCTTTTTCGATGGCCTCCAAATCGCTGTGTTACGGGCGTTATTTTTCCACTCGAGCAGGGCGAAATGAAGAAGCGATTTATCGCATATCCGATACTCAGATCATCAAACGGTTGAACCAGGTCGAGGTCTGCGCGCCCGTGCCCGAGCCTGGGGACAGCACATCACGCTGCAATATGCATTCAACCGCCTGATCTTCAAAGATGCGCTTGGGTTGAAGGATGAGAAAGAGGCATCATATTGGGACTGGTTGCGGTCGAGTATTTTCGACCCAATTTCAGGCCTCCAGGATTCCACCACCCGGTGGCTATGGACATACAATCGCGAAAGACCGAATATGGGGCCGGGAGGAATAACTCAAATTAGAGGCAGCTACTCGTTACACAGGGATTTCCCTCATACCTGCAGCTATTGATGCAGGGAACACCTACTGTTCGACTTGAGTGCGACCAGCTGCGTTTGTTTTACGATGATTAGAGTACTGACCTACAACATTCACAAAGGTTTCGATCGCTATAACCGTGATTTCGTTTTGCATAAAATCAAGGATCAGCTGAAAGATGCCGAGGTTGATGTCGTGTTGCTGCAAGAGATACAGGGGCGTCATTTTCATCACGAAACCCAGATCCCGGCATGGCCCGATGTCAGCCAATTCGAATTTCTGGCTGACAGCATCTGGCCACATTATGCCTATGGCAAGAACGCTATTTATCGCAAGGGGCATCACGGCAACGCCATTTTGAGCAAGTTCGAAATCGCAGAGTGGAAGAACTTGAACCTCTCTCGCTTCCAGCGCGCGAGTCGAGGATTCCTGCATGGCAGAGTCAAATTGCCTGGTAGTGCAAATCCCCTGCATTTACTTTGCGTGCATCTGGATTTGATCGGGTTCGAACGCAAGCGTCAGATTCGCGAATTAAAACGCTACATCGATTCAACGATTGATGTTGATGATCCGCTTATTCTGGGCGGAGACTTTAATGATTGGCATGGCAGGCTCGGCC
>JAAENK010000319.1 GCA_024224415.1 Gammaproteobacteria bacterium
CAAACGCCAATGACGATAATATACAAAGCTTATGCGCCGCATCAATGCCTTCGATATCGAAAGTCGGGTCAGCCTCGGCGTAACCCAGCGCCTGCGCTTCGCGCAATACATCTTCGAAATCGCGTCCCTTGTCTCGCATTTCGGTAAGTATAAAATTGCCGGTGCCATTGATAATACCCGCAAGCCATTCAATAATATTGGCACTTAAACCTTCGCGGATTGATTTAATAATCGGAATACCACCAGCAACCGCGGCCTCAAAAACAACATTTACTCCCCGCGCCTGCGCCGCCGCAAAAATCTCATTACCATGCAGTGCGATTAGCGCCTTGTTAGCAGTCACCACGTGTTTGCCGTTTTCAATAGCACGCAACACCAGCTCACGTGCAGGTTCATAACCGCCAATCAATTCGATAACAATATCGATTTCAGGATTATTAACAATTTCGAACGGGTCGCGCGTGAGTTCGATACCTTCGCAACCGGCAGGCATACCCTGCTCAAGATTACGGCGCGAAGCCTGTACGATTTCTATGTCCCGACCAGCCCGGCGGGCAATTTCAATTGCATTATTCTTTAATCCTAGCGCCGTACTCGCACCAACCGTACCCACGCCAATTAAACCAAGCTTCACCGGTTTCAATGTATGTCTCCAGAATCAAATCATGAGGGGAAATTCGAACGCGCAACGATAAGTAATGTGGGGGCGGGTGTCAATCATCGCAACACTGTCAGCAAACCGGCAGCTAGTCCAACTCACTACCATCCAGAGCTAATTTCCAGGCCTGGTCCCTAACTTTTATACTGTTCCCGGGTTCAGGCTAAAAGGATAAGCTTTACGGCAATTCCGTCAGGCGAAGATGCATAAAGGATAATTACTGGTGATCAAACTATAAACAGGAGCCTATAGAACCCACCGCGCAGATACGCCCATCAACCCAGGTTGCATTATCGAATTTGGTTTTGATAATAATCGCACCCTGCAAATTCGCACCTTGCAGGTTTGCTCCTGATAAATCAGCATCGAACAGACTGGCGCCTTTCAGATTAGCCAGCATCAAATTGGCATTTTGCAGATTAACCCCATGCAAATGTGCATTTTCAAAATTACTCAGCATCAGGTTGGCACCCTTGAGACTAGCCAGTTGTAAAATTGCGTTTGCAAAGTTTGAACGCTGGAAATCAGAGCGATCAAGGCGCGCCGAAGCCAGGGAAGATTCATGCATATCCACGCCTGGTGCTTTTACATCAATCAAAATCGCCCATGAACACTGGGCTTCTGGCTCCAGTTTACAAACCGTATTGACATAAGCCCCTTCTGTAATGTTATCTGTCCAGGCTGAAGCCTGTGAAATGAACCCGAAAAATAAAGCAATCACAACAACGAAAGAGTAATTGAAAAAAGTTTGAGCTTTCATATATATTTACCGGTTTGATGATAAAAAATTTTACCTGAATCAATAGTTTCAGATTACATATTGCGGATCAAATCCACTTCACAACACCATAATAGCACTAAATTTATGATGCGATGAGCATTAGTCTTATCCAATTTGACCACCCGAAATCTATCCTTTACCCTGCTTCGCATGCCACTCACCGAAGACCTAATTACCGGTCGCTATCATATTAGCGACTACCAACATAACTACTCAGCACCTAAACGCTCATGACCCACAGCTATTCTGGTTCTGAATTATGCCGTCTTGAGGCAAGCGAAGTTGTTACACTTTTGAAAAAAAAGGAAGTTTCTCCTGCGGAGCTTCTGGCGGCTTCTTTTGAACGAATTGCGTCTGTTGAACCCGCCGTGAACGCGATGCCAACAACCTGTCGGCGTCGAGCGGAGCTAGCTCTGGCAGAACTCGATACTAATCAACAGGGACATCCGGGTTGGCTTGGAGGTTTGCCGCTAGGCATCAAGGATCTCGACAAAGTAAAAGGCGTACGCACCACATTTGGCACAAAAGCCATGGCTGATTATGTGCCAGATTACAGCGACGTCTTTGTCGAGAGACTCGAACGACGTGGTGGAATTGTGGTCGGCAAAACCAATACCCCGGAAATGGGCGCGGGTGGGAACACCTTCAACGAAGTACTGGGCACGACCCGTAACCCATGGAATACTCAAATGAATGCTGCAGGTTCAAGTGGTGGTGCGGCAGCTTCGCTGGCAACGGGTGAAACCTGGCTGAGTCAGGGTTCCGACCACGGTGGATCACTTAGAACCCCTGCAGCATATTGCGGTATTGTCGGACTTCGACCTTCTCCTGGCCGCGTACCGTTTTCACTTGAGGCAGGAATTAGTACTGGCTATTTTATCGAATCGGTGATCGGCCCCATGGCGCGCTCGGTACGCGATTGCGCGTTATTTCTCGATGCAATGTCCGGCTTCGAGCCACGTCTTCCCATATCTTTTCCCGCGCCGGAAACTTCGTTTCAAGAAGCTGTTATTCGGGCAAACAATAAGATCCGCATCGCCTTTTCACCAGATTTGAACGGTTACGCCCCGGTAGAAAAGGTCATAGACGACCACACCAGGGAAGCCCTCAAAAAAGTCGAAGCAGAAGGTGCCATCGTTGTCGAAGACTGCCCGGAGCTGCCCAATCTGGAGCGCACCTACCATGTCTTGCGTGGACTGGGTTTCATGACGTCGTTTTCCAAACTACCCGACAGTATCTCCCGCCACTTTAAAGGAACCATCAAGGAAAACTGGGCATTTGGGCAAACCCTGACTCTTGAAGATATTGCAAACGCTAATATTGACAGGACAACTATTTTCCTGAATATGCAAAACTTACTTCAGAATTTTGATGTACTTGCCTGCCCCACAGTAGGCAATATGCCGCGCCCGGTGGAGCTGGAATGGGTCGATGAAATCGATGGGCAGAAACTGACAAACTATATGGACTGGCTACGCTTTGCTTTCCTGGCAACGACGACAGGTTTGCCTGCCATATCAGTTCCTATTGGTATATCTAACGACGGTATGCCTATAGGCATTCAATTAATTGGCCCACCCCGTGGGGAAGCAAAACTATTAGCCGCAGCTCGCATCGTCGAGCAAGCTACCGGTGGCCCTTTGGGACCGATCGATCCAAATATATCCAATGCCTGAGTCTGCAGGCGACTACTGTCTCCCAATTTGATCACCCGAAAGCTTTCCTTTATCCTGCCCCACATGCCACTCACAGAAGACAAAATTACCAGCCGCTATCATATTAGTGGGTACCACGACAACGCGATTATAATTAATGACACTCATTACCAGAATAGCCTGGTAGTGTCGACAGAAACATTACATAGCCCATGGGCGGTTAACTCAATAGAAGACCTGAACAAAAACAATATACAGGTGATTTTTAATTTAGAGCCGGAGGTCGTTTTACTCGGTACTGGAATGCGCCAGCAATTTCCAGCGGCGAAAATATCTGCGCTGTTTGCTCAACAGGGGATTGGTGTGGAAGTCATGAATAATGGTGCCTTGTGTCGCACCTTTAATATTCTGGTGGCGGAAGGCCGTGCCGTTGTGGCAGGAATACTGCTCGGTAACTAATCGATAATATTCTCGCGGGAATAACCACTGTGTTCAAGAATTCGACGCAGTTTACGTAAAGCATCCATCTGGATTTGCCGTACCCGCTCACGCGTGACACCTAGTTCGCGTCCTACTTCTTCCAGCGTACCGCGTGGATGATTGCGTAAACCGAAACGACGCACCACGACTTCGCGTTGTTTTTCGTCGAGTTCATCCAGCCAGGCATCCAGATGCTGCATGACGGATTCATCCTGCAGGATGCTGGAGGGATCGGTATTGTTTTCATCGGGAATAACATCGAGTAGCGGACGCTCACCCTCACCGCCGATGGGTATGTCAAACGATGACACCCGATCAGCCAGACGAAACATTTTGTCAACATCTTTCTTCGGTTTGTTCAGCAGTTTGGCAACATCTTCGGAAGTGGCTTCGCGATTCAATTCCTGGGTTAATTTGCGAGCGGCGCGTAAGTAAGTGTTTAACTCCTTGATGACATGTATCGGCAAACGAATAGTGCGTGTTTGGTTCATTAATCCGCGCTCGATAGTTTGACGTATCCACCAGGTTGCATAAGTCGAAAAGCGGAAGCCTCTTTCTGGATCAAACTTTTCAACCGCACGAATCAAACCCAGGTTACCCTCTTCGATCAAATCGAGTAAGGCCAGACCCCGGTTCATATAGCGGCGAGAAATTTTCACTACAAGACGCAGGTTACATTCGATCATTTTGTCGCGCGCGGCGGTATCGCCCTTTAGCGCCAGGCGTGAATAATAGACTTCTTCCTCTGCTGTTAACAAAGGAGAGACTTCGATTTCCCTCAGATAAAGTTTGGTGGGATCAGCATCGGTGGCACGGCGGGTTGAGGTTTTGCGACGATCAACCGGTTTCCGTCGATCAGGAATTTTTTCACCATCCACTTCGACCGCAGGTTCATCCTCATCGTCTGCATCTACAACCGTAGCATGTCCGTCATCCACCACATTACCATCAAGGTCGGGAATATCCTGACCTTCAAGCAATTCTTCTACGAGTTCATCCGCAGGTATTTCTGTGTCTTCGATAAGCGACGTATCGTTCGACTTTGTCATTCATCTTTTCCCGTTTCAGGTTTTGATGTTTATCGTTTTGGTAAAAACTGCAAAGGATTTACCGGCTTACCGTTTTTTCTAATCTGGAAATGCAGCCTGGCAGTCCTGGTCTTATGTTGCCCCATTTTTGCGATTTTGGTACCAGCTTTTACATTCATTCCCTCTTTAACGAGGCGTTCCTTGCTGTACGCATAAGCACTCAAATAAGCATCGCTATGCTTAATAATGATCAGATTACCATAACCTGCTAAACCATTACCACTATATACGACCCTGCCATCGGCAACCGCCTGTATGGCCTGGCCAAGCTTTCCACCTATATCTATACCCCTCCGATCCAGTTTTTGTGCCGAAAAAGTATTAAGCAACTTGCCGTTGGTCGGCCATAACCAGTACCCTGGATCCGTTCCAGCTACCGAGGTTGCTGGTTTTGAGTTCGTTGATTGTGACAGCGGCACTGATACCGTCAAAGATGATTGCGTAACCGAGGAATTTTGACCAACCGCACCGTTTGGCTCGACCAAAATCAACTTTTGCCCTGGATAGATAGTCGAGTTAACATTGATCCGATTCCAGCGTGCAAGCACCTTATAATCTAGGCCATAACGCCAGGCAATCGAATATAAAGTATCACTGGGCTTGACCAGGTACCCACCCTTGCCAACGATGCGTTGGTTGACCGCCTTTGGATTAATACAGGACGCCAGCAGAAAGGCTGTAAGTAAAAGTAACAGGTGTCGGGCTAAAGGATGCATACTAAAGATAATAAAACCCCATAAATACAATAAGTGCAACCACCACAGCCCAGCCAATGCGTTCGACATAAGTAATCAGTTTCGCTTCAATAGCGGAACCGTATACCGATAAGCACCAGGCCAGCAGAAAAAATCTCGCACCACGCCCTATTATTGAAGCTATTACAAAAGGAACCAAGGCGAGCCCCAGAACGCCCGCAGAGAGTGTAAAAATCTTATACGGAACCGGTGAAAACCCGGCAATCAGCACCGCCCAGAAACCCCACAATTCAAACCAGCCGGTCACCTTTTCGAACCTGTCCTGATAGCCCCAGGACAACACCAACGGTTGAACCTGGTCAAACAAAAATGCACCAATCGCATAACCTGCCAGCCCACCGATCACGGAAGCAATCAATGTCAGGGTTGCAAATCTGAGCGCTTTATCAGGCTTTGCCAGCGACATCGGCGCCAGCATCACATCGGGTGGCGGAAAAGGTAAAATAAATGATTCAAAAAAACTCAGTGCAGCCAGATACCAGGGTGCACTGTCCCGCCTGGCGAAACGAATAACGGCAAAATACAACTTCTCAAACAATGCGATTAACCCAAACCCGGCAACAGCGGCACAAAGGAGACTTTTAACAACGGCTGTTCGACCAGTC
>JAAENK010000320.1 GCA_024224415.1 Gammaproteobacteria bacterium
AGTGGAATATCCTTACCACCTTTATGTAATGCAACAACCATTTCTATTTCGTGATGCACGTCGTTTGATTTATCCGGATACGGGAAATCCGCATTATCGCAGAGTAAATTGTCAGGATTTTTCTGGAAAAAGAACGGTGCTTCCCGATCCGGATCACCACCCATTTCAATAACATGCGCAGCATAATTACGACCGACGCAGTAAACACGACGCACCGGGAACCGTTGTCCTGAACCACGGATGGGCAGGCTCGCCCTGGCCGCTGGTTCAAAAATAAAGTTAGTCATTCATAATCTCCATTATTGGATGTATTATCACCTTAATATGGACAGATGCCACCAAAGGTTCGAATGTACAGGTTCCGCTCAACCAATTTTAACGATGAAATTATTTCGTAACGCATTTTTTATCTGGTTAGTTATTGGTCTTCCGTTCACTGCAGCGTTAGCCGTCGAGCCGGTTCGTATCGTGCTCGAATTCAAACCCGATATTGACAACGGTCGCCGGACTTTCGAGATTTGTGCACGTTGCCATTTACCCGAAGCCTGGGGCAATAACGACGGCACCTACCCGCAACTGGCGGGACAGCAC